>NZ_JBPKBJ010000006.1:0-87799 GCF_051390655.1 Acinetobacter sp. P1(2025) | reverse complement strand
AGCATCTTTACTTTTTCATATTTCATGTACTCATGATAGTAGAACATGACTTTTTAATGTGGATAAAAAACAAACAAAACGTTGATCGTTTTTTGATTTTTGCAAGAAGTCTATTACTTCATCAAGCAAATACTGCTAAAATTGAAGAAAGCGAACAATAAGCTATTCGAGCTTTAGAGTTGAATTGAAAATTTACTGAACTACAACGGAAATTGTAAGAAATTTTGTCAATAATTTACGAGGTTAAAGTTATCAAGCACTTGGAAAATTCATCAAGTGTTTGTATGATTCAAAGTGAAGTGAATAGCTTAAAAATAATACTGTGAACACTTCTGTGTTTATGGGGCCAAAACTCATAGGCTAAGCTTGAACAACAAACAATTGTTATCTCTGGAGGATATCCATGAAATTGAGTCGTATTGCACTTGCTATGCTTGTTGCTGCTCCTTTAGCTGCTGCTAATGCGGGTGTAACAGTAACTCCATTAATGCTTGGTTACACATTCCAAGATTCTAAGCACAACAACAGCACTGAAAACTTAACAAATGCTGGTGAGTTACAGGACGATTTATTCGTTGGTGCAGCTCTTGGTGTTGAATTAACACCTTGGTTGGGTTTTGAAACTGAATACAACCAAGTTAAAGGTGACGTTACTAGTGCAGCACCGAATGGTGAATACAAGCAACAACAAATCAACGGTAACTTCTATGTTACTTCTGATCTAATCACTAAAAACTACGATAGCAAAATCAAGCCATACGTATTATTAGGTGCTGGTCATTATAAATATTCTTTCACTGATGCTAACGAAGCTCAATTGGGTCGTGTTGGTCGTGGTTTGAAAGAAGAAGGTACTTTAGGTAATGCTGGTTTTGGTGCTTTCTGGCGCTTAAATGATGCTTTATCTCTTCGTACAGAAGCTCGTGGTACTTATAATATCGATGAAGACTTCTGGAACTACACAGCTCTTGCTGGTTTAAACGTAGTTCTTGGCGGTCACTTGAAGCCAGCTGCCCCAGTAGTAGAAGTTGCTCGAGTTGTACCAATACCAGTTCAACCACAGCCGCAGCCACAAGAATTGACTGAAGACCTTAACATGGAACTTCGTGTATTCTTTGATACGAACAAGTCTGACATCAAGCCACAATACAAATCTGAAATTGCTAAAGTTGCAGAGAAGTTAGCTGAATACCCGAATGCGACTGCTCGTATTGAAGGTCACACAGATAACACTGGTCCACGTAAGTTAAACGAACGTTTATCTTTAGCTCGTGCTAACTCTGTTAAATCAGCTCTTGTAAACGAATACAACGTTGATGCATCTCGTTTGTCTACTCAAGGTTTCGCTTGGGATCAACCGATTGCTGACAACAAAACTAAAGAAGGTCGTGCTATGAACCGTCGCGTATTCGCTGCGATCACTGGTAGCCGTACTGTTTTAGTTCAACCAGGTCAACAAGCTCAATAATTGAGTTTTTGAACTAAAAAAAGCGACTCTTATGAGTCGCTTTTTTATTGCCAAATTTAAGATAAATAAACATTTTAATTCTCCACACTTTTGAATCTTATATATTCAAGATTTAAGATAAAAATTACCAAACACCTTTACTTAGTTGTTGTTTGGTTTGTTGACGATCCCGACGATGTTGTGCACGAGGCTTCTCAGTTTCATGTATTCCACCTTTCTGTAGTAAAGGGGATAATGCGACGGGATTGCGAACTTTGATTTTAGGCATTGCTTTAAGTTTCATTTATTTAACCTTTTATACATAGAACTTGTTTTAGCGTGTGAATGATCTCGATGAGATCCGATTGATTTTGCATGACCTGATCGATGTCTTTATAAGCGCTAGGAATTTCATCAATTACACTTGCATCTTTTCGACATTCGATTCCTCGAGTTTGTTGAATTAAATCATCTTGGCTAAATAACAATTTTGCCTTATGACGACTCATTCTCCGACCTGCACCATGTGAACATGAGCAGAATGCTTCAGGATTTGCTTTACCTTTAACAATATAAGAACGTGTACCCATAGAACCCGGAATAATTCCTAATTCATCAAGTCCAGCACGAATTGCACCTTTACGTGTTATAAAAAGATCTTCACCGAAATGATTCTCTCGACTGATATAATTGTGGTGGCAATTTATAGCTTCTTTAGTGAGTTGAAAGGGTGGAAGTAGGGGGCGAATGGCTTCTAAAATTAATCGCATCATTTCACGACGATTTTCAAAAGCATATTCTTGAGCCCATTCAACGGCTTCAACATAATCATTAAAACTACATGATCCTTCTGCGAAATAACTTAAATCTTTATCTGGAACATGACCAAAACGATGTTGAGCTTCTTTCTTAGCTAGTTCAATAAAATACGTGCCGATCACATTACCTAATCCACGACTGCCAGAATGTAACATGACCCATACATCTTGATTTTCATCTAAGCAGAGTTCAATAAAATGGTTACCACCACCTAAAGTTCCAAGTTGTTTTTGCCAAGTTAAATCAAAATTTCTGAGCATTCTGATTAAACCAGGATGTTTTTTTACGATTGGTTGTAAGCGTTTTTCTAACGGAATAATGCTAGATGCTTTCGCTTTCACTTGTTTATGTAACTCAAATCCTACGGGAACTTTTCGTTCGATTGCATTACGTAATGACGAAAGATTATCAGGAAGTTGAGAAGCTTTTAAATTGAGTCGAATCGCATTCATACCACAGCCAATATCTACGCCCACAGCTGCGGGTATAATTGCATGTTTAGTTGGTATAACGCTTCCGACTGTCGCACCTTTACCAACATGTACATCGGGCATGACTGCAATATGAGAATAAACAAATTGCAGCTGTGCCATATTCTTCAGTTGTTCAATGCTCTCATTATCAATATCGTTAGTGAATATCTTCACAGGTACACCGTATTGAGCTTCAGCATTGAGTATTTTTTGTATGCCCATTTTTATTTCTCGATTAGCGAAATTTCTGTCCGAATAGGCATAAAAAAACCTAGCGAATGCTAGGTTTAGAAGAGCATTCGGACAAGTGATCATTTGATTTGTCACTTGTCCGTGAGACGACACAGTGCCAAATCTTAAAGTGTTTTCCTTTGTAGTAATGGCATGTGTGTCCTCCTATATAAATTGCCGATGAAAATATGAGCGTGAATTTTACTCGTATTTCTCAAAGGGTCAAGTGAAATTAAGATTTATTATTCACCTTCTTTCACATTCATCTCTTTGTAAGCAATGAGTTTGGTCTTGTGTTTCCACTTATACCCTAACCAAATTGCAAGAAATAGCGGAATACTGATATATGTTGAAAGTAGTCCTAACCAGTCAATTTTTCCACCAATCAGGGCTTGATAGTTCTGACCTAAAATAATGATGGAACAGAGAATAAATGCAAACCACGGTGCAAATGGAAAGAATTTTGCACGATAAGCGAGGTCTTCTAACTTATGACCTTGAGCTAAATAGCCTTTGCGGAAACGATAATGTGATATTGCTATGCCTAGCCAGACAATAAATCCACACATCCCAGACATATTCAGTAACCAGTTAAAAACTTGTTGCTCACCGATAAATGTCGTTAGGAAACATAATGCTGCAACTGCTGTAGTTGCATACAGTGCATTCATTGGAACGCCACGTGTATCTAATTTGGAGAACCACTTTGGCGCACGACCTTCTTTAGCCATATCAAATAGCATACGGGTAGAAGAGTACATTCCAGAGTTACCCGCAGATAAAATTGCACTCAGAATAACTGCATTCATTAAGCTTGCAGCAAATGCGAATCCTGCTTTTTCATAGAGAAGAGTAAATGGAGAAAGCGCAATATTTTCACTTTCTGCGGCATGCAGTAACAAAGGATTATCGTAGCTGACCAGTGTACCAATGATGAAAATACACAAAATATAGAAAAGTAGAATTCGCCAAAAAATCTGTTTAATCGCCAAGGGAATTGTTTTCTTAGGATCTTTTGATTCACCTGCAGCTACACCGACCATTTCAGTACCTTGAAATGAGAATCCTGCGATCATTGCAACACCAACCAGTGCTTGTAATCCACCAACGAATGGTGCATCGCCTTTCGTCCAGTTGCTAAATGCAGAAACATTTGGAGTCAGCATAATTTTTGCAATCATTGCGATACCGATGATGATAAATACAATAATGGCAATAACTTTAATCATTGAAAACCAAAATTCACTTTCACCAAAGCCTTTGACCGTCATTGCATTGATTGCAAAGATCACAGCCAAAAATACAGCACTCCAATAAAAGCCAGAAATTTCTGGGAACCAAAATTTCATGATGAATTGGACGGCTACTAATTCAAATGCGACTGTAATCGCCCAGTTGTACCAATAGTTCCATCCTAAAGCAAAACCAAAACCTTCTTCTACATAGCGACTACCATAGGTGAAGAAAGCACCAGAACTTGGGTTATGAGTTGCAAGCTCACCTAAACTAGTCATCAAGAAATAAATCATGATTCCAATAAGTGCATAAGCGAGTAGCGCACCGCCAGGACCTGCGGTAGCAATCGTAGAGCCTGAAGCAAGGAATAAGCCTGTGCCAATCGATCCACCGATGGCAATCATATTGAGATGGCGTGCCCCAAGCTTACGCTGTAGGTGTTGAGGAGCAGAAATATCGCTCATAAGATTTCCTTAAACCGAATAAGGGTCAGTTGACACTTAAAATTACGTGTTAGGTTGAGATGTCAACCAACCTTGCCTGCACAGGCATATAATACTTTGAATCCCTGCTGATCAGCTTTCACTTCACATTGACCAAATTGTTGTTCAATGAGGGGAGGATAATTGAGAAAGCGATTGGCTACGATCCACAGTTCACCCGAACTTTTTAAATGCGATTTTGCTAAGCGACACAGAGTTTCACTTGCATCGTAATTAGTATGTATGCCTTGATGAAATGGTGGATTACTTACAATTGCATCCAAATCTTGAGGGGCGTCACTAAAGCCAGTAACTGGTTCAAGATTTAAATTTTCCAAGTTTAAGCCATTCTGTTTAAATGTGAACTTGGTTGACTGTAATGCAAAGGCATCAACATCAAGTGCAAAAATATGCTGTTCTGGGTTTAATTTGGCTAGATAGGCACTAATCACGCCAGCGCCGCAACCAAAGTCGGCAATCTTACCTGATTTTACTTCTTGAAGGTAAGGGAGCAAAACTGCTGTACCTACATCCAAATGATCTTGACTAAATACACCAGGAAGTGCGCAAATCGTGAGTGATTGCTGGTCGATTTGAATCGTATAGGTTTTTAACCAGTCTTGCAGTGTTTTTGATTGTGCTAATTTTTCGAGTCGCATCTGCCAAAGTTGGCAATGGCGTGCACTATCTAATTTGATAGCTTTTCCATATTGCTGTAATTGTTTAGCAGCACGTTCAATCCCACCTTTTTTCTCACCAACTAAAAAGACTGATTGACCTAGCTCTAAATGGCTGGCAACAGTATGCAAAATATAGTTTAAAAGCTCTTTTGATTTTGGAACAAAAATAACCACCTGATCATAGCGATTTGCTGGAAAATCAACGCAAAAATTTGATTTTATTTCTGCGTTTAGAAAGCCTTGATGATCTGCAAAGTTCCATGTCCAAACGGAAGCTTCGACTTCGACGGGTAAGCTTTTTACGAGCTGATCATTTGGGGCATTGATGAATAAAACTTGCCCTTTTAAATAATCTTGTTGACGTATGACAACTTCACTACGTGGATCCATATTGATCTCTCATCAAAAACAAAGCCCAGTCGTGAAACTGGGCACTTGCAATTGTTAACGAATTATTTTTGAGTTTCAGGTAAAACAATATTCAAAATCAAGGCTGCAATACCACCTGTTGCAACACCTGAGCTGAAAATATTTTTAAATAATTCAGGAAGGTGTTCTAGGATTTGTGGTACTTGTGCTACCCCTAAGCCTAGTGCTAATGAGATTGCAATAATTAACAATGCACGACGATCTAAATGGATCGTTGATAAAATATTAATACCAGATGCAGCCACGGCACCGAACATCACCATCACAGCACCGCCAAGTACCGCTTGTGGAACCGCTTGAATCACAGCAGCCACAGCAGGGAATAAACCTAATAAGATCAATAATGCTGCAATCCAAAGACCTACATAACGGCTCGCAACACCAGTCAACTGGATCACACCATTATTTTGTGCAAATACAGAACTTGGGAAAGTATTGAAAATACCTGCTATGAAAGAGTTGGCACCATTAACTAGAACACCACCTTTGATGCGTTGCATCCAAACGGGGCCATCTACAGGTTGATTAGAAATTTTGCTGGTTGCTGTGACATCACCAATTGCTTCTAGAGAAGTTACTAGATAAATAAAAGCCATTGGAATAAACAAGCTCCAAGAAAAGCTCAATCCAAAATGCATTGGTGTTGGGATTTGAATAATAGGAGCTTCTTGTAATACGGAAAAGTTTAAATGTCCCATAAATCCAGCAAGTACATAACCGATGACTAAAGCGATCAAAATTGCTGAACTTTTCACCCAAATAATGCGAATTCTATTCAGTAAAATGATAATCCCCAAAACTGTACACGACATAATGAGATTATCTGCATTTGCAAAGGTATTATCCTGCATTGCGGTATAACCACCACCCATGCTAATCAGTCCTTCTTTGATCAATGTTAGACCAATCAACAGAACGACGATTCCTGTAACGAGAGGAGTAATCAGCTTTTTTACCCAAGGTAAAATTTGAGATACGCCCATTTCGATAAATGAACCTGCGATTACGACACCAAAAATCGCAGCCATAACTTGTTCGACAGGTGTGCCAGCAGCCACCATTGAGCTACCTATACCAATGATAGGACCAATGAAATTAAAGCTAGTTCCTTGAACAATAAGTAATCCAGCGCCAAATGGACCAACTTTTTTACATTGCAAGAAAGTCGCGATCCCTGAAATAATTAATGACATAGAAAGAATCATATTGGTGTCTTCGCGAGACACGCCTAATGCCAAACAAATCAATAATCCAGGGGTGACAATTGGCACTAAAATCGCTAAAAGATGTTGAAGCGCCGCTAAAAAAGCAATAAAAGGTTTCGGTCGATCATTTAGCCCATAGACTAGATCGAGCGGTTGTTCAGAGTGGGGATTTGACATGGGAGCATAAAAAAGCGGTAAGCATTAGTTGATTATTCTAATAGACTTAGACTACTTTACCAACGATTCTGTAACTATTCGTCAGAAAAAAATTGCTCTGTCAATAAACTGTCACTACTAAACTTTAGTATTTTTCTGTATAATTTGCCCTCAAATTTAAAGCGTATCGAATTTTACATGTCAGATATTAAAACTCTCCGTAACATTGCCATTATTGCGCACGTCGATCATGGTAAAACGACTCTTGTAGACAAACTTTTACAACAATCAGGTGCTCTTGGTGATCGCGCAGGCGAGATTGAACGTGTTATGGATTCTAACGCGCTTGAGTCTGAACGTGGTATTACCATTCTTGCGAAAAATACTGCAATCAAATGGTTAGATAAGCGTACTGATACTGAATACCGTATCAATATCGTGGATACCCCGGGACACGCAGACTTCGGTGGCGAAGTTGAACGTGTAATGTCGATGGTTGACTGTGTATTGCTTCTTGTTGACTCTCAAGAAGGTCCAATGCCACAAACTCGTTTCGTAACGCAAAAAGCGTTCGCACGTGGTTTGAAGCCAATCGTAATCATTAACAAAGTTGACAAGCCAAGCGCTCGTTGTGACTGGGTTATTGATCAAGTATTCGACTTATTTGATAACTTAGGCGCATCTGATGAGCAATTAGACTTCCCAGTTGTTTATGCTTCAGGTCTTCGTGGTGTGGCTGGTCCATCACCAGAAGAATTAGCGGATGATATGACACCGTTGTTTGAAACGATTGTTGATATCGTAGAACCACCAGCAGTTGATGTTGATGGTCCGTTCCAAATGCAGATTTCTTCACTTGATTATAACAGCTTCGTTGGTGTTATTGGTGTTGGTCGTATTCAACGTGGTTCTGTAAAATTGAACACTCAAGTAACCGTAATTGATAAAGAAGGTAAGACACGTAATGGTCGTATCTTAAAAATCATGGGTTATCACGGTTTAGAGCGTGTTGATGTTGAATCTGCTTCTGCTGGTGATATCGTTTGTATCACAGGTATTGATGCATTAAATATTTCTGACACGATTTGTGATCCGAAAAATGTTGAAGCATTACCTGCATTGTCTGTAGATGAACCTACAGTTTCGATGACGTTCCAAGTGAACAACTCACCGTTTGCTGGTAAAGAAGGTAAATTCGTTACTTCACGTAATATCCGTGAGCGTCTTGATCGTGAATTGATTCACAACGTTGCATTACGTGTTGAAGATACTGATAGTCCAGACCGTTTTAAAGTATCTGGTCGTGGTGAACTTCACCTTTCAGTATTGATTGAAAACATGCGTCGTGAAGGCTTTGAAATGGGCGTATCACGTCCACAAGTAATCATGAAAGAAATCGATGGCGAAAAACAAGAGCCATACGAAAACGTAACTTTTGACGTTGAAGAACAGCATCAAGGTTCTGTAATGGAACAAATGGGCTTCCGTAAAGGCGAAATGACCAATATGGAAGTTGACGGTAAAGGCCGTATCCGTATTGAAGCAACTGTACCTTCACGTGGCTTGATTGGTTTCCGTTCTGAATTCTTAACCATGACTTCTGGTACAGGGATCATGACATCAAGCTTCTCGCATTACGGTCCAGCAAAAGCAGGTACTGTTGCGAAACGTCAAAATGGTGTGTTGATTTCTATGGTTCAAGGGACTTGCTTGGGCTATGCACTCTTCACACTTCAAGACCGTGGTCGTTTATTTGCTAAGCCACAGCTTGAAGTATATGAAGGCATGATCATTGGTATTAACTCTCGTTCAGATGATATGGTTGTTAACCCAACCAAAGCGAAGCAGTTAACCAACGTTCGTGCATCAGGTACTGATGAAGCACTGACTTTAACACCAGCATTGGAATACACGCTAGAACAAGCGCTTGAATTCATTGAAGATGATGAGTTAGTTGAAGTAACACCAAAATCAATTCGTATTCGTAAGCGTTACTTGACTGAAAACGAACGTAAGCGTAACCGTGATAAATAATTTTTCTTAACTGAAAAAGAAAAAACCGCTAATTCTATTTAGCGGTTTTTTATTATATAAAATAAATGAATACATCATGCTTAAGTTCATATTTTTATTACAATAAAATATGTTGTTAAAGTGTGAAATAACTTTGTTTTTTTCAGAATAATATTAAATTATCAATATTGCGATGAATAACTGTGCCTATGTAATAAACAATGCAAAAGTAGGTGCGATCACGTCAATTCTGGAGAGTTATAAATGAGTATTATTCAAGAATTTAAAGAATTTGCCATCAAAGGCAATATGATGGATCTTGCCATTGGTGTCATCATTGGTGGTGCATTTGGTAAAATTATTGATTCATTGGTGAAAGATATCATCATGCCACTTATTTCAGTTATTACTGGTGGGGGTGTTGATTTTACGCAGAAGTTTATTGTGCTAGGAGACAATCCAAATAATTTACAGTCTTTAGATCAATTAACGAAAGCAGGTGTCAATGTTTTAACCTATGGTAATTTCTTAACCATCTTTATTAATTTCATTATTTTGGCATGGGTTGTGTTTCTTATGGTGAAAGTAATGAATCGTATGCGTAAACAAAAAGAAGCAGCGCCAGCAGCACCAGCGCCTACACCAGAAGATATTCAGTTGTTACGTGAAATCCGTGATGAATTGAAAAAACAGGGTTAATAGACCTTGATACAGAAAACGGCATTTGATATGCCGTTTTTTTATTGTAGATTGGAATAAAATTAGCTAAAGAACGATAGATGATAATCGTTTTTACATAGAAAACTTTCTACTTTCATTTTAAGATGCGGAGCGTATTGCTAGGGGATTAACCAACATGAACAGATTATTTGTTTACGGCACACTTGGTCCAAATCGAGAAAATTCGCATATTTTAGGAAATATAGGTGGTGATTGGCAAAAGGCACAAGTACATGGAACTGTGCATGTACTCGATTGGGGGCCTGACAAAGGTCTGCCAGCCATTGTGCTCAATGAAAATGATCCTTTAGTTGATGGCTATCTTTTTAGTACAGAAAAGTTAGAGCAAAACTGGCAAATGTTGGATGATTTCGAAGGCTTCCAATATCAACGCGTTGTTGCACCAGTGATATTAGATTCAGGTGAAAAAGTTGAAGCTTGGACTTATGTCATGCAGCCAAAGATTTGAATACGTTACTGGAGGGGCGCAGAAATACTTTACTTCGAAGGCTATCTCAGCCCATCCATACGAAATTTAATCTCAACTAAGTGAAAGCCAAATTGGCTTTTGATTGGACCATGTAAAATACGCTCGGCTGCAGTAAAAACTAACTTATCAATCACAGGCACAAGCTGTCCTTTTTTTACTTCACCCAGTTCACCACCGCGTTTAGCTGAATTACAGGTTGAATATTGTTTGGCAATTTTGCTGAAATCAGCACCTGACTGAATTCGTTTTTTTAACTGTTCAGCAAGATCTTTATCTTTTACTAAAATATGTCGAACGATTGCGGTTTGCATGAAATTAGTCTCCCTCAAATAGATTTGCAACTAAGCTTTGGTGGATTTTAGAGGCTGACACTGCGGGCAAAATACACTGGCACGTTGACCAAGTTTTAAATTCTCCAGTGTGGTTTCACAGTTCACACACATTTCACCAGCTCGACCATAAGCAAGGAGTGTTTGTTGGAAGTATCCATTTTCACCCATTGCATTGGTATAATCGCGTAATGTAGAACCACCTAGCTCAATTGCATGCTTTAGAATGCGTTTTACTTCAATCACTAAGCTTTCAATTTGCTCTAAACTCAATGTTGAAGCGGGTTGTGCAGGATGTATACCGACATTGAATAAGCTTTCAGTCGCATAAATATTACCAACGCCTACTACATTATGATTATCCATTAAAGCAATTTTGATGCCGACATTCTTTTTTGAGAGTTTTTCAAATAAATAAACAGCGTCAAATTCATTACTTAGCGGTTCTGGCCCTAATGTATCAATCAGTTTTTCTTGATTGTTTTTATCTAACCATAGAATACAACCAAAGCGACGTGGATCATGATAGCGAAGCTGTTGATCTTCGAAGTCGATTACAAGATGATCATGTTTACGCAATTCTTCGTTTGCTTCACATAAACGAAAGCTGCCTGACATACCTAAGTGCCATAGCATCTGATCTCGTTCAAATTCAGCCAAAATATATTTAGAACGACGTTTAAGCGCCATTAAACGTTGCCCAATCAGTTTGTTCAAATCATCGGGTATAGGCCAACGTAAACTTGAGTTATAGACCTGTATTGATTGGACTCGTTGTTCTAAGAGTGGGAGTAAACTGGTCTTAGTAGTTTCAACTTCTGGAAGTTCAGGCATATTCAGCTCAAGTTGTTTTCAACAACAATACAATGAGGGTAAATGTTTCATTTACAATTATGCTGATATTTATTTTTAATTGCGAATCATGATGAAAAAATACTTTGATCTTTTCGCTAAGGTTAAATCTCTAACACAACAATAAAATAATCAAAATTTAGTTTTAAGAAACTATTTCATCATCGCCACACAGAAATAAGGAATACCCATGCCTTCACTAAAAATTAACTTGTTATACGGTTCAGTTGCAATAACTATGGGCATGGCAAGTACCTTTGTATGGTCAGAGGAATCTAGTAATGATCAAATTGAACCTTTACCTGTAATTAAAGTCGAAGCTACTCGTACTGACACGCCTTATATGCAAACACCAGCATCTGTTTATCGAATTGATGCCCCTAAAAATGATCAATCTTTGCAGGTTAATTTAACAGAACTTGTTAAGGGGATTCCGAGCGTTCAAGTACGTAATCGGGAAAATTATGCTCAAGACTTGCAGCTATCAATGCGTGGTTTTGGTGCTAGATCGACCTTTGGGGTGCGGGGAATACGTTTATATGTTGATGGAATACCTGCAACGATGCCCGATGGGCAGGGGCAAACTTCGAACATCGATATGAATAGTTTGAGTCATTTAGAGGTTTTGACTGGACCATTTTCTTCACTGTATGGTAATTCATCTGGTGGAGCTGTTCTTGCAACTACTCGAGAAGGGCAGGGTAAGGATTCTGTAGAAATGAGTTATTCAGGCGGCAGTCATAACAAAAATCATGCAGGGCTAGTTTTACAAGGGGGCGCTAAAAATCAAAATGAGCCGAGCTATATCATTAGTTCCTCATATTTTAATACGGATGGTTATCGCGATCATAGTAGCGCAGAAAAAGTCTTAAATAATGCGAAACTGACATGGAATTTGGAAGATGGCAGTAAAATTAATTGGGTTACTAACTATGTGAAGATTCATGCTGATGATCCACAGGGATTAAATAGAACTCAGTGGCAACAAAATCCTCGTCAAGTTAATGATGCTAATAATACTTACAATGTTCGTAAAGATATTGAGCAAACTCAGACAGGTTTGACTTGGTCAAAACCACTCAATGATCAAAATGAACTGTATGCGATGACTTATATTGGGCAACGTCAGGTAACACAATACCAGTCTATTCCAGATACGGTACAGAAGAACCCTAACACACCCTATCAAGCTGGTGGCGTGATTGATTTTAAGCGTGATTATTATGGTGCTGATTTCCGCTGGACAGGAAAAGATTTATTACCTTATACCCAATTCAGTGCGGGTGTTGCGATCGATGCTATGAACGAAGATCGACAAGGCTATCAAAACTTTAATGATGCGGGTGATAAAGGTATAAAAGGTGCTGTGCGCCGTGATGAACGCAATACTTTGTGGAATGTAGATCCTTATCTACAAGCATCTTGGTCTTTTTTACAAACCATGCGTTTAGATACAGGGGTGCGTTATAGCAATGTACATTACAAGTCGAAAGATCATTATATCGTTGGTTTGAACGGCGATAATAGTGGTAAGACAACATACGAAGAGGTATTACCTTCAGTTGCATTAAGCTGGCAAATCATCCCAGAAGTGCTGGCTTACGCGAGCTATGCCAAAGGGTTTGAAACACCGACTTTTACTGAAATGGCTTATCCTGCACAAGGTGGCGCAAGTATGCTTGATTTAAAACCATCGCAAAGTGATAACTATGAACTCGGTTTAAAATCTTTAAATACGCTGGGTGATTTTAACTTGGCGACCTTCTATATCGAAACCAAAGATGACATTGTGGCAGCCGAAAGCTTGGGTGGCCGTGCGACGTTCCGTAATGCTGATAAAACCCTACGTAAAGGTATTGAATTTGCATGGAATAAGAAGCTTTGGAAAGACATAGGACTGAATGCGAGCTATGCATATTTAGATGCAACTTTTGATTCGAAAGTGCCTGCGGCTGGGAAAGTTGCAGAGATTCCAGAAGGCAATGCAATTCCTGGAATTGCTAAGAATCAAGCCTTTATTGGCTTGGTATGGCAGCCAGAGCAAGGTTTCTATGCAGGACTTGATACCCAGTTTATGGATAAGGTCTATGTCAATGATATCAATAGTGATGCTGCTGCAAGCTATACTGTGGCATCGATTTATACAGGTTATGCATGGAAACGTGCTGATTGGGGCATTAATGGCTTTGCGCGTGTAGATAATCTGTTCGATAAAAACTATGCTGGTTCTGTGATTGTCAACGAAGGAAGCAGCCGTTTCTTTGAACCTGCGGATGGTCGGAACTGGAGTGCTGGTCTAAAAGTCTCTAAACAATTTTAAAATTATAAATATTGGCAGCACTTTTTTATGTGCTGCCAATATATGATTACTTTTTAGGTGGTTGAGTTGCTACTGGTGCAGCTTTTTGAGCGGCAATAGCTTGTTCAACTTTTTCCAAAGATTCTTTGGCATTTGGAATATTTTGGGCTGCTAAAGTCTTGAATATTTTTTGAGCTTCAGGAAGATTTTGATCAACTACATCTCCGTTCGCCATCAAATTCCCAAGAACCATTAACGATGGTGCATATCCTTTAGAGGCTAAAGAGCGAAAACTGTTCACAGCAACCTGCTGTAGGACAGGATTTTTATTTTTATTTCCCATACCTAGATCGTAGATCGCCTTTAGGTGTATCGCTGGATAATAATTCTTTTGTATCAATGGACGTAGCTGTCGAATCGCCAATTGGTCGTACTCTGGTTTTCCTTGAGCAAATAATATCGTTGCCACCTCTACACCAGCTTCTTCTGAGCCTTGTTTCGCAGCTTTATCTAAATACATTTTATACTTCTGTGTGTCTTTCGTGATTCCAATATTGCTTTTACCATATCGATATATTTGTGCGAGTTCATAACTCGCCTTACCAAATCCTTTATTTGAGGAATCTTGAAAGTATTCAAATGCCTTTTTTTCATCTTTTGCTGTGCCTAAGCCTTGCTGAGTCATAGAGCCAAGATTATAAATTGCTTGAGCATTACCCGATGCCGCAATTCGCTGAATTTCTTGGAAAGCAGCTGTGTAGTTTTTTGCTTCATAAAGTTGGTTTGCTTTAGAAAATATTACATCAGCATTACCTTTTTCTGCAGCAAATACTGAGTTACAGGTTATGGCAATTAAGCTAGCAATAAGCAATTTTTTCATCTTCTTTCCTTTCAGTTTGGTCTGCTATCACTCCTTTGCGTAGCAGAAAGCAATCTTTAACCCTAATCATAAATTTATAATCTGAAATGTAAATCTTGATTTTGTATAAGTGTTGAATGCAATTTATTGGCTTAATTTGAGTTTTAATTTCTCTAAATCTATGAAAAATATAATAACGAGTCTTAATAGAAATAACCTTATTTAAATTCTATGGAGATACTGTGAATTAATCATAAATATTCTTTACATTATGAAAGTTTAGCTTTCTAAGCAGTTACTAGTTTTGTTGCAAATCAACAGGAATTGCTACAATTCGAATTACATTTTTTAAGAAAAACAGATATCTACTCAAAAGGTTAAATTACTGCATGAAGATTTTCGAACAGCTTGAATAATATGCTTATCGTCATTCAATAGATTTCATTAAGGAGTTGTAGTAAAGGATAACCATGTTATTACAGCTCCAAAAATGAAAAAGGTCTTTACAACTGTTAACTTGGTCTTGCTACATCGCCATTCAAAGCCTCTGGTAAATCTAGGATTTCTAGTCCTAATTCTTCTAAAGCCGTTGGCTTGGCAATCACGAGCGCTAAATAACCATCATTAATACTTACACTATTTACAACTTCAACATCCTTGTGTAGTTGTGTTGCTGGAGCAGGCAGATCACCTTTGGCATGAATTAGATGTAACCAGTGTTTGGGTTTAGCTTTAAACCAAAGACGAGCTACAATTTCTTGACCTAAATAACAGCCCTTATCAAAATGTACGCCGTCGCGCTGATGTAATCGTAATTCTTGCGGCTGGAATAAGTGTTCTGTTGTTTTGCTAATCCAAGCTTGCCCTGACTTGATCGCTTCAATCTGCCAAGTATAGATATCCGTTTCATTTGAAGAAAATTCTGTTTGGATCCCATGTATAGTTGGAAAAACAGAACCTATTTCTTCTAATTTCAACTTAGAAAAAGCACCAAATTTCTTAATGTGCTTGGCAAACTCTTCAGCTTGATCGTGAGTCGTAACTAGTTCAAAACTTTCTGTATTTAGCTTTTTTATCCACAAACCAAAATGAATTCGTCCTTTTAAATCGCAAATAGCAGTGTAGCGACTTTCATTTAAAGCTAAACGTTCAACATGAACCGTCACCTGACCTTGTAAAAATTTTTGTGCATCAACACCATTTAAACTAAAAGCCGTAAAAGCAAGCTCACTCATTGATCGATCCTAAACTATTTGTTCATCTAAAAACATAAAGACATTTTGCGCCATTTTTTATAAAAATGCAGCCTGAAATTCTCGATAATCGTAGCCAAATAGAAGATTAGATGTGTCGCTAACAGTTTGAAAACCGCTATGATATTTTTAGTCAATAAAACTATGCATTAAAAATAAAAATTCAACTCATAAGATGATAGGGAATCAATAATGGCTAATCATTTTGGACTTAACCGAGAGCAAATCGCTCGTGCAGCGATGCGAACAGCATTAGAAAATCAACAAGCTGAAGATAGTGTCGAGTTATTTATTCAACATCACCTCGAAGAGATTGAACCTGATTATTGGGAAAAGCATTTTGGAACCAGTCAACCCAATTGTTTACAAGTTCTAGAACACTTAGTGCTTGTTCATCAATTTGAAGATGAAGACCTAGAAACAATAGAAATTTTGGATTTTAGCTTACCAGAAGAAGTAACTAACTATGTTATTTGCGTGAGTTTTGATGCTAAAGGTGAAGTGGTTGATATCTCTATGGAAAGTTAGTTTTGTCTTTTCAGGTGGTGTTTAATGGATATTCAAATTAAGAGAATTTATGAGGATTCTAAAAAATCAGATGGGTTAAGGATTCTTGTTGACCGTTTATGGCCAAGCGGCGTATCAAAGGAAAAAGCACATCTTGATTTATGGTTAAAAGAAATAGCACCATCAACACAATTGCGTACTGCATTTTGCCATAAAGTAGAAAATTGGTTGGAATTCCAAGATATATATTATGAAGAATTGTCTAGAAATCCATGTATTAATGAGTTGGTACACTTGGCTGAAAAGAATAAGCTAACCCTTATATATGCTGCAAAGGATCCAAACTTGAATCATGCTTTAGTTCTTAAAAATTTTATATTAGCTAAGGAAAAATGAATTTTTATAATTTTAACAATACTTAAAATGGTGTTTTGAAAAAAATTGTCTTTGATTCATAATAGCATTTTGAGTTTCTTTTATGTCTTTGCCAAATTGTCCAAAATGCCAATCAGAATATACTTATCAAGAAGCTGATTTATTTATTTGCCCTGAGTGTGCACACGAGTGGAAAGAGGGTTCTGTTGCCACAAATGAATCAGAAGAAATCATTAAAGATGCAAATGGTAATGTATTGGCTGATGGGGATAGTGTTACTGTTATTAAAGATTTAAAAATAAAAGGTTCGTCTTCTGTTGTAAAAGTCGGTACAAAAGTAAAAACGATTCGTTTAGTTCACGGTGCAAGTGATGGTCATAATATCGATTGTAAAATTGATGGTATAGGCGCTATGAAACTTAAAGCTGAATTTGTAAAGAAAGCGTAGTTTAAGCATAAGAAAAGCAGCAGAAATGCTGCTTTTCTAATAAATTACTAAATGAGAACAAAAAACAATCTTCTATAGTTTTCTACTCAACTATATTGAAATAACAATTTATAAATAACAACTCCGATAAGAGAGGTTCTCATGGCAGGTTGGTTTGAAGTCAGTCAAGCGAATGATGGGCAGTATCGCTTTGTTTTAAAAGCAGGGAATGGTGAGCCCATTCTAAATAGTGAACTTTATAAAACAAAAGCAGCGGCGCTCAATGGTATAGCATCTGTTCAAAAAAATAGTCCAGATGATGGGCGATATGAGCGAGTGGTAGCAAAAAATGATAAACCTTATTTTAATTTAAAAGCAGCGAATCATCAGGTGATTGGAACTAGCCAATTGTATTCAAGTGAACAATCACGCGATAAAGGGATTGAGTCTGTTAAAAACAATGGTTCATCAGAGACCATAAAAGATTTAACTGTCTAAATTTAGAAAATAAAAAAGCCGTTTCAAAAACGGCTTTTTTACTATCTGATAATTAGCAATTAACCAGCAAGTTTTTTGATTAACTCTTCTTTACTTAGATTAGTTGATTCTTCATCACGACGACCTTTGTATTCAAAAGTACCAGCGTCTAAGCCTTTTTCACCGATTACAATACGATGAGGAATACCCATCAATTCAAGATCAGAGAACTTAACACCAGGGCGTTCATTACGGTCATCTAATAACACGTCATAACCTTGGGCTTGTAATTCAGCATAAAGTGCTTCTGCTGCCTCAAGAGTACGCGGCGATTTATGAGCATTCATTGGAACGATTGCAACTTCGAATGGTGCGATTGCTTGTGGCCAAATAATGCCTTTATCGTCAAAGTTTTGCTCAATTGCTGCAGCAACTACACGTGTGACACCGATACCATAGCAACCCATTGTGACAGTAAATGGTTTCCCATCTTCGCCAAGTACTTTACAAGCTAATGCTTCAGAATATTTCGTACCGAGTTGGAAGATGTGACCAACTTCGATCCCTCGTTTAATCTGCAATGTACCTTTACCATCTGGTGATGGATCGCCTTCAACCACATTACGAAGATCATAAACTTCACTATACGTCGCATCTCGTTCCCAGTTTAAGCCAGTAGCATGCTTATCAACTTGGTTAGCACCTGCGATAAAATCAGATAATACAGATGCTGCACGATCAACAATTACGGTTAAGCCTTTTTCTACAAGTCCCTGAGGACCACAGAAGCCAGCTGTTAAACCATTTTGCTTTAATTGTTCTTCTGTAGCAAAGCTCAGAGGCGCTGCAATAAGAGGATGTTTTTCAGCTTTAATCTCATTCAGTTCGTGATCACCGCGTAAGAAAAGTGCAATTACTGGAATATTGCCGTTTTCATCCGCGATACCTTGTACAAGTAGAGCTTTGATCGATTGTTTCGCTTCAGCATTTAAAAAACCACAGACATCTTCAATCGTTTTTTGATTCGGTGTTTCAACGATTTTAAATTCTTGTGTAGCTGCTAAACGCTCACCAACTAACACAGCCTCAGCCATTTCAACGTTAGCTGCGTAATCTGATTCTGTAGAAAAGGCGATGTCGTCTTCACCACTAGATGCCAATACATGAAACTCATGCGATGCAGAACCACCAATCGAGCCTGTATCAGCCTGAACTGGGCGGAAGTCCAATCCTAATCGTGTGAAGATACGGCTGTATGTGTCATACATTACGTCGTAAGTTTCTTGAAGAGATTCTTGGTTTGCATGGAAAGAATAAGCATCTTTCATGATGAATTCACGTGAACGCATCACGCCAAAACGAGGGCGAATTTCATCACGGAATTTGGTTTGAATCTGGTAGAAATTTAGTGGTAATTGTTTATAACTTTTAAGTTCATTACGCGCTAAGTCGGTTATGACCTCTTCATGTGTAGGTCCCAATACAAAGTCATTTGTATGGCGATCTTTGAAACGTAATAATTCAGGTCCGTATTGTTCAAAACGACCAGATTCTTCCCATAGTGCAGCAGGTTGTGTGACTGGCATAAAGACTTCTAATGCGCCAGAACGATTCATTTCTTCACGAACAATCGCATCAACTTTCTTTAGAACACGTGTTCCCATGGGCAACCAAGAGTATAAGCCAGAAGCTAATTTACGAATCATCCCCGCACGTAACATAAGCTGATGAGAAATAACTTCAGCATCATTTGGGGTTTCTCTTAACGTTGCAAATAAAAAGCGGCTTGCGCGCATGGAAACTATCCTAGAGTTAAATGTTGTCTAAAAATTAGTTTACAAAAAGGACTTTTAAGATGTCTATTTTGAATTGAGCGCATTATGACATGAATCATTCAATTTCGGAAAAGTTAGCACATTCAATTCAAGCGAAAGTTGTGAAAGGGAAGGGTAATTATTGATTACGAGATGCTTCATCTTGTTCTAGTTTATTTAAGCGACGAATGATCTCAGCATAATCTGACTCAGTTTTATGATAGCTATTACGTAAACTTTCAACAGTTCTTTTTACATTCTCAATATTTTGAGCATTATTGGCTAAATTATTTTTGAGTGGTGCTGGAATTGATTCTCCTTTGCGATGATATTCCATTTCTTGACGTTTGAAGCCAATTTTGTCTCTTTGTAATTGTTGTAGTTGATCTTGTTGATAGTTCAACTGCTTTTTGTAGTTAACAAGCAATTGGTCTCGTTTCATTGCTGCAATTTTAGTACTTCCATAGGCGCGTTTGAGCTTTAAATCTTTTTCCCGTTGTCTAGCTAGGGCTTCACGATGAGATGCTTGTTGAACATCTTTATTCGCATTATATGGTTGATTTCGTTTGATCACTTGCATGTTACGATCGAGTGCTTCATACCCATAACGAATATGCTCTGGTGTCACAGAAGTACTAACATTAGCAACACCATTTCTGTCGTAGTAACGATACCATGCTGCTTTGGGTTGATCAGTTGCTGCGAAAGTTGATGTATAAAAAAAACATAAAAAAAATGCGCAAATGTAATTACGAGCAATCGTTGTAAAGTGACGAATGCGGAAACCGCACTTTAACGAACCAGTCATTACATTCCCCGATAAAAAGTTAATTAAATCACTTATTTTTAAATAATAATCAGTAGTATATTAGTAGCTATTTATACAATTAAAAATACTTCTTATGCAAAAAAAATAGGAATTTGATGAAAAGTGTGAACTGCTTAATATTGTTTTGAAAAACTGATAGTTTGGTTCAAAAAACTTCATTGATAATGCAAGTAAAGATATGTTAAAAATATCAACTAGTCTGTATAAAACAAATTAAACAACCATAATTTGTATTGAGTGAATGGGGCAGGACAATAAATGGAAGATAAATTTCAAAATTTAAAAGTAATGGTGATTGACGATTCTAAAACGATTCGACGTACAGCTGAGACACTGTTACAACGCGAAGGTTGTGAGGTGATTACAGCTGTCGATGGTTTTGAAGCATTATCGAAAATTGCGGAAGCAAATCCTGATATCGTATTTGTCGATATTATGATGCCTCGTCTAGATGGTTACCAAACCTGTGCATTAATTAAAAACTCTCTAAATTATCAAAATATTCCAGTAATCATGTTATCAAGCAAAGATGGTTTGTTTGATCAAGCCAAAGGGCGTGTTGTGGGGTCAGATGAATATTTAACTAAGCCATTTAGTAAAGATGAGCTGTTAAGTGCGATTCGTAACCACGTAAGCGCATAAAATTTAAAATCGAGGAAAAAATGGCTCGTATACTTATTGTAGATGATTCTCCTACTGAAACGTTTCGTTTTAGAGAAATTTTGACAAAGCACGGTTATGAAGTTTTAGAAGCAACTAATGGTGCTGACGGTGTAACAATGGCACAGGCTGAGTTACCAGACCTTGTGTTAATGGATGTGGTAATGCCAGGGATGAATGGCTTTCAAGCAACACGTCAAATCAGTAAAGGTAAGGATACACAACATATTCCAGTCGTGATTGTAAGTACCAAAGATCAAGCGACAGACAGAGTATGGGGTAAACGTCAAGGTGCTTGTGATTACTTAACTAAGCCTATTGATGAACAGCAACTGATAGATGTGATCAAGCAACTATTAAGTTAATTGTACGAGCCTTTTCAATACTCAATATGGGATAGGTTATGGCTGCAAATGGATTTATCGAATTGCTTCGCTTATCCAAGCGAGGCAATAAACAATACGCTTCAACACAAAATGAAGTCAGTCGTTGGTCTGGTATTGCATTTGAGATGTTAGGGCAATATTTTGTTGCGCCACTTGGGGAAATTTCGGAGGTGATTTATCCACCGAAATATACACCAGTACCAAATACTCAATCATGGGTGCGTGGTTTGGCAAATATTCGTGGGCGGTTGCTCTCAGTTTCTGATTTAACACATTTTATTTCAGGACAAAGGAGCCAATTTTCACCAACGCAAAAAGTAATTTGTATAAGCCATCAAGATCATTATGTTGGTTTGGTTGTAGACCAAGTTTTGGGGATTCAGCACTTTAATAAAAAGAGTTTTTTTTCTCAAAGTTCTGAACTAGACAATAAGCTCAAAGAGTATTGTCAGGGATACTTCCACCAACATAACCAACAATGGCATGTATTTTTACTGAGTCGGTTGTTGCAAAACCCTCAATACATGAATGCATCAATAAAATTTATAAACTAATTTTTACGCTACGGAACATAAATGCGTATTCAGGGGAGAAGCTGGTATGGGCTTTAAACTTAAAAAGAAAAATGGCAGTGGTAATGATAGTTCTGGTGCTAAGAAGAGCAGCGCATTTTTAGAAAAAATACGTACTCAATTAGATCAGTTTTCGCGATTATTCGGTGAAACTGAGAAATCTAGACCGATTCTTTATCGAGCTTTAATCGCTTTAGCTCTAGCAGTCATCCTCTTAATTTACCTTTTTGTCAGTGTTCCACGTTCAAACCAATTAACTCGTAGTTTGGGTGAGTTGCGTTTGTTGTCGCAGATGATTTCGCGCCAAGCAACAGAGGCAACGGCTTCAGGTACACCTGAAGCGATGAAGAGTTTGGTTGAGTCAGAAAAACGATTTGCTGAGAACTTGGAACTTGTTGAGAATGTTTATGGTAAAGGCTCAACAGAGTACAAAAAAGTAAATGAACTTTGGACTAATGTTTCTAAAAACATTGATTTAATTGCTTCACAACAAAAAGTCATTAATCAGCTTTATGATACGAACATTTCCATCAGTGAAACGATTCCTGAGATTCAGGCTGAGTATAACTTGATGGTTGATCAAATGGTTCGTGAGAACATGCCAAGTAGTCAGGTAATTATCACTAAAAACCAAGTGTTTATTGCAGAACGTATTTTACGTTCAATTAACTCAGTACTAGTAGGTACGGATAACTCTAGTATCTCTGCAAATGACTTCGGTGCTGACATTGATACTTTTGGTGTTTACTTAAATGCTCAATTAAATGGTAGTGCTGAACTTGGTGTAGATCGTATCGAATCACCTGATTTACGTGAATCTGTGGATAGCATTAAATCTGATTATGATGCTGTTCTAAAATCAGCTGCAGAAACAGTATTACAGAATGCCAATCAAATCGTTCGTGTTCGTCAAGCTTCATCTCAAATTTTCTCTCAATCAGATGCCTTACTTGGGTCATTAAATGCATTATCTGATAAAGCAGAGGGTGGTTGGGGTAATGTTGTTGCAGGTATCGTATTAATTGGTGCTTTAGGACTATTGGTTTTCTCTGCGTTACAATTACTCGCATTACGTAGTAATACTGATAAAGAGCGTGTAACTCGTTTACAAGATGAATATGACCGTAACCAAAATGCGATTCTACGTTTACTTGATGAGATTGCCGACTTAGCTGACGGTGACTTACGTTCTTATGCAACAGTATCGGAAGACTTTACGGGTGCGATTGCCGATTCCATTAACTTCGCAATTGATCAGTTACGAGATCTAGTTTCTCGAATCACTGAGACATCTCAAGAAGTTGCACGATACACGCAAGATACACAGAATATTACTAACCAGTTAGCTGAAGCTTCTGAGCACCAAGCACAAGAAATTGCAGGTGCATCTGCTGCAATGAATGAAATGGCATTGTCAATTGACCAAGTATCTGCCAACGCTTCTGAATCTGCTGATGTAGCATTGCGTTCTGTACAAATTGCATCAAACGGGGCAGATGTTGTAAACCGTTCAATCGAAGGTATGGATCATATTCGTGAGCAGATTCAGGAAACCTCTAAACGTATTAAACGTTTGGGTGAATCTTCTCAAGAAATTGGTAACATCGTATCGTTGATTAATGATATTGCCGATCAAACGAACATCTTGGCATTAAACGCAGCAATTCAAGCATCGATGGCTGGTGAAGCTGGTCGTGGTTTCGCGGTAGTTGCGGATGAGGTACAACGTCTAGCTGAACGTTCAGCATCAGCAACTAAACAGATTGAAGGATTGGTAAAAACAATTCAAACAGATACCAATGAAGCCGTAATTTCAATGGAACAAACAACGGCAGAGGTTGTTCGCGGTGCAAACTTGGCAAAAGATGCAGGTATCGCACTTGACGAAATTCAAACGGTATCTGGCGACTTAGCGAAATTGATTGCAAGCATTTCTGATGCCGCAAAACTACAATCTGCTTCAGCAAGTCATATTGCAACTACGATGAACGTCGTTCAAGAAATTACATCTCAAACGACTACTGCAACCTTCGATACAGCTCGTTCTGTTTCTGAATTGGCAAGCATGGCTGAATCATTACGTGAGTCTGTAACTGACTTTAAGTTACCTGAATAAACATTGAGTCAGAGGGTTGCTGAGAATCAACCCTCTGACTGAAATGAAATTTCGAATATCTCGGCAAGATGATGAGTATATGGAACGACATCTTGTACGGTTGGTACACGTATTTTTAAGCCACAATTAGTGGATAAAAACGAAAGAAGCCGCTATGAAAGAAATATTAAAAACATTAGTTGAAACGATGACGCTTCCTGAAGACAGTTATCTTGAGCAGGACTCAGAGATTCTTGATATTTTTATTGAAGAGTTAGATGAGATTTTTGTTGAATTAGAACCATTATTAGTTCAATGGATCGAACACCCTGATCAAAAAGATGTAATTACAGATATTCGCCGCCACTTTCATACATTGAAAGGTTCTGGTCGAATGGTCGGTGCGAAATCATCAGGCGAATTGGCATGGACTGTTGAAGATACTCTGAATCGCATAATTGCAGGTACCATTTCACTGGATCAGAATATTCAGCAATATGTACAAACGGTATTCAATATCTATAGATTTAAACTCCTCCAAGATTTTAAATCAGTTCAAGCTCATCATATTAATTTAAAACCATTAGTATTATTGGGGCAGCAACTACAAAAAGAACAAAGCCTTGAGCCTGCTTTAGCCGAATTACTACAACTGTCAGTTACTTTAGATAAAGAAGATGTCATTACAGGCTTGGAAGCAAGTGCTGACGATAATTTGGAAGAAGCAAAAGCTGTTTCTAATGAAGAAAATCTTGTTGAAGACCAAACTGAAGAAGATGGTTTAATAAAAGAAACTTTAGCAATCTTCTTAGAAGAGTCGGAAGATCATTTAGCAACGATTGATCAATTTTTGTTAAAAGATCGTCCAACAAATGATAATTACAATACCTTGATTCGAGCTTTACATACCTTGCGTGGTAGTTCAGCAATGGCACATGTAGATCAGGTATTTGATGCAAGTTCAAAAGTTGAGAACTTATTCAAAACGCTCTTACAAGAAGAATTAGATTCAAGTTCGGATGAAACTGCATTACTCATCCATTATGCTCAGTTTGTGCGTGATTATTTACACACCCTTAAACAAGAAGGTCCAAAGCAAAAGTTTGATGAAATTTTTGATACCTTCAATGTTGCTTGGGATAGCTATGATTTTCAATTGGAAGAAAAACAAGGGGATACCGTACGTCCTCAAGGTCTTGTTTCTCAATTATTAGAGCTTGATATCAATGATCTGCTTGATGTGGAGTTTGATTTTGAAAAGCGTGCCCGCAGTGAATTTCCTCAGTATATTCAAACATTAAGTAAGCAAACAGAGCGTTTATTACAGCATACTCATCATCATGCAACAATTGGGATGTATCAGTACACAAGTCTGTTACGTTCAAGTTATCAAGATCTTCTATTCAAACCGAGTTTATTAAATCTTGATTATGCTTTTGAGTTATATCAGCAAGTTCATCAACACTTTATTCAATTATTTGATACGTTGGCAGCAGGACAACGGGTAACTTTGACTAAAGTTCATGAGCGTATTCTCAATGAACTGAGTTCATTTACTCAGCAGAATGTTGAAAGTGTTGCATCAAGTGATCAATTACCTGCCGAAATTGTTGAAATCGCTCAAGATCAGCCTTACACGTCAGATATTAGTGAACATACAACTGTAAATGATCTCTCAACGCAGTTTGCGCTTGA
The DNA here is from genome assembly GCF_051390655.1 of Acinetobacter sp. P1(2025). NCBI lineage: Bacteria > Pseudomonadati > Pseudomonadota > Gammaproteobacteria > Moraxellales > Moraxellaceae > Acinetobacter > Acinetobacter sp. P1(2025). The sequence goes on along the minus strand of NZ_JBPKBJ010000006.1, from coordinate 61,989 downwards.
TAAGCAAATGCTTGACTCTAATGAGTCCAATCGAGATTTTGACCCTGATCTTTTAGATATCTTCCTAGAAGAGGCTGATGAGTTACTCGCTGGTATCGATGCAGATTTAACGACATGGTCATCTGATCAACAAAATCTAAATGCTCTAAAGAATTTGATGCGTTATTTACACACCTTAAAAGGTGGGTCAAATATGATTCAAGCACGGCATATTGGGTTGATTGCACATGAGCTAGAAACTATTTACGAGAAGTTAATCAATCAACAGATACAGGCTTCCTCTGCTTTAGTTAATTTAATTCGTGCTGTACAGGATGATATTGCTGATCGTATTCAAACTATTAAAGATCATCAAGTTGATTATCCTTCAACTCATGTTTTGGGTTTGTTAAAAGGCGTAGGTGCATCGGATTCGTCACAAGTATCTGAAGTTTCACACGAGCAAAAAGCTGAGCAAGAATTCATACTTAATGTGCAAGACCAAGAGCTAAGCTTAAATAACAGTGAAATCATTATTGAAAGTGACGAGGTTGAAGCCCTTTCATCTGATGACAATAGTCAAACGACCATCAGTAATACAGTAGATGTAACAGATTTCGCTCAACAACTGGCTTTAGACAAACAACTACTACAATCTAGTGATTCAAATCGTAATTTTGATCCAGACTTACTTGATATCTTCTTAGATGAGGCGGACGAGTTACTCGCTGGTATTGATTCAGATTTAAGTCTTTGGACTGCTGATCATACGAATTTAGCTGCATTAAAAAATCTTATGCGTTATTTGCACACCTTAAAAGGTGGATCAAATATGATTCAAGCAACGCATATGGGACTAATCGCACATGAGCTAGAAACAATTTACGAAAAGCTCATTAATCAGCAACTTCATGCATCTTCTGAGCTGATCGCATTAATAAGATTGGTACAAGATGACATTGCTGATCGTGTTCAAACAATTCGTGATCAACAAATCGATTATCCATCAGTACATGTCGTAAATCTTCTACAGCAGCAACATCAAGGTTCTGTTTCAGAATCAGTTTCTTCCACACTTGTGCAGTCTGTTGAAGTTGTTGATAGCCAACCGCAAGATCACTATGATGCGACTACTTCTTTGGTGACTGAGACATCTAGTCCAACCATTGAAATTGACGGTGAGGTTGCAGCTACGATTGAGCAGAATGCCCTCGAAACATCTCAAAATGCTGATGAGGAAGTACGTTCACTTGTCGAAGAAACTTTCCTTGAAGAAGCAGAAGAATTACTAGAACAAGCTCAAAGTTTATTAAAACAATGGTTTGAACAACGTGGTAATCGTAGCTTGTTATTGCAGTTGCAGCGTAATGCCCATAGTTTAAAGGGTGGAGCACGCATGGCTCAACTCGAAGCAGTTGGTGTTATTGCTTATCATTTGGAAAATACCTTTGAGCAGTTTGGTTTACATCATTTCAACTCTAATGTTTATGACAATTTACTCAATACAGCATTAACTTGGTTACATGACGCTATTTTCAAACGTCAATACGCCAATTTTGATGGTTTAAAACATAGTTTAGAAAATATCGAATTCGTTGATGTTTCTGCACAGCTTCCACAAAAAATCTCTGCTAAAGATGTATTTACTCCTGAATATACGATGGAGTTTGTGCAAGGTGATGGTACTGAGCCACCATCAATGTTTGGTGAGTGGGAAAGTTCTGAGCGTATCGAACAGAACAATGAAATGATCCGTGTTTCTGCTGAAGTCATTGAAAAAATGATTGATTTATCAGGCGAGAATGCGATCAACCGTTCGCGTATTGAGATGGACTTGGGACAGTTGGGTGGAACTCTAACTGAGATGGAGCTAGCGATTAAGCGTTTGGCTGATCAGTTGCGTCGAATGGAAGGTGAGTTAGAAAGTCAAATTATTGCTCGTCATGGCGGTGAAAATTCACGTTATGAGGATTTCGATCCATTAGAGATGGACCAATATTCTTCACTCAATCAATTATCGAAATCTTTGGCTGAATCGGCATCTGACTTAGTCGATTTCAAAACAACTTTATCTGAAAAGATCCGTGATACTGAAGGTCTGTTATTACAGCAGTCTCGTATTCAAGCGGAAATTCAGGAAAGCTTGATGAGAACTCGTCTAGTACCATTCTCAAGATTGCTACCACGATTACAGCGTATTGTTCGTCAAACAGCATCCACATTGAAGCGTCCAACAGAATTGGTGGTGAATAATACTGAGGGTGAACTTGATCGTAGTATTCTCGAAAGATTGATTGCGCCTTTCGAACATATGTTACGTAATGCGATTGACCATGGTATCGAGGATCGTGAGCAACGTTTGCAAGCCAATAAACCAGAAACAGGTCATATTGTATTAAATATCGGTCGTCAAGGGACTGATGTTGTTGTGACATTCAGTGATGATGGTAAAGGTATTGATGTTAGCCGTATCAAGCAAAAAGCTATTCAAACGGGTTTGATGACCAAAGATCAAAAGCTTGAACAAGAAGAAATCTTACAATTTATTTTCCACCCAGGATTTAGTACGGCTGCACAGGTTACGCAGATTTCGGGTCGTGGTGTAGGTCTTGACGTTGTACAAAGTGATATCAAAGCATTAGGTGGTCACGTCAGTGTAGACTCAACGCTTGGTAAGGGAACAACTTTCACAATTCGTGTCCCAACAACTGTGGCGGTTAGTGATGCGTTAATGGTGAAAGCGGGTGATCAGCAATTTGCGTTCCCACTTGCACAAATTGATCGTATTGTGCGAATTTCTCCTGCAGCTTTAGAACAATATTTCGAAGGTCAGGATGATTACTTCACAATTGATCAAGAGAAATATCGCTTACGTTATTTATCTGAGTTTGTAGCAGGTCAACCAATTCCACGCTTAAGTGGAATGGTGCATTCTCTGCCTGTACTTTTGGTTAAAGGTGCGCAAGGTCAAACTACGGCTTTACTGGTTGATCAATTGATCGGTTCTCGTGGCCAAATTGTTGTGAAACCTATTGGACAACAGTTCTCGAGTATTGGTGTGATTGCAGGAGCGACGATTCTAGGTGATGGACAAGTCTGTTTGATTCTAGATGGTCAAACTATTGCTCGTCAGGCGCAGTCAACTCATCGCAGTAAACAAGCTGATGATACCTATACCAAACAGCGTTATGATGAACGTCGCTTGATTATGATTGTCGATGACTCTGTTACGGTACGAAAAGTCACATCACGTTTATTAGAACGCCATGGTTATGATGTTGTGACAGCGAAAGACGGTGTTGATGCGATTGAACAACTTGAAACAATCAAACCTGATTTAATGTTGTTAGATATTGAAATGCCGCGAATGGATGGTTTCGAAGTGACGAATCTTGTTCGACATCATGAGTTGCACCGAGATTTACCGATTATTATGATTACCTCACGTACTGGTGAGAAACATCGTGAACGAGCATTGTCATTGGGTGTAAGTCAATACATGGGTAAACCATTCCAAGAGGAAACTCTTTTGGAAAATATCGAAAGTTTACTGACGGTTCGCTGAGAGGTAGAAACGAATGGCAAAAAAAAATGCGAACACTGCTGGATTGGGACAAATTAACCAACAAGAACTACAGCATTTAATTACAGTATCTACTGGTTTTATTGATGCCTATATTATTGATTGTTTTGATAATGTTCCAATGTTGTTACCACAAAATATTGTGCTTTCAGCAATGGATACTGAAACCAATGTTGATTTCATTGAGTGGCATGATCTTAAGCTACCAGTCTTTGCTGTCAATGATCCGAAGTTAAAAGAAGGTGTTGCTTTGGTCATTGAGGGTGATGATGTTTCAGAACGCTTTGCTTTGGTATGCAACGAAATGCCAGAATCTATTCGTTTACGTATCTCAGAAATGGTAGATGAAGAACGTGATATTAATGATAGTACGGTCTTCAAGTATGTAAAAATGGGAGAGAAGCAATTCTACGTACCTAATTTACAGCATATTCAAACCAAGCTAGGTTTATAAAATAAAAAAGGAACTCAAAATTGAGTTCCTTTTTTAATGCACAGGATTAAGTTAATAAATTTTCTAAAATCTGCTCATAAATATCAGTTAATGGATCAAGCTCATCTACGTTGACATGTTCGTTAATCTGGTGAATGGTTGCATTTAAAACCCCTAGTTCTAGTACTTGCGCGCCAGTTGGTGCGATAAAACGACCATCTGAAGTACCGCCACTCGTTGAAAGTTCGGTTTCAATGCCTGTTACATTTTTAATGGCTGTTTTTGCTGCATTCACCAACTCACCAACAGGTGTAAGGAATGGTAAACCAGACAAGGTCCATTGAATGTCGTAGGTTAATTGGTGTTTATCTAAAGTTTCGATAACACGTTGTTTTAATATTTCAGCTGTAACTTCAGTCGAATAACGGAAGTTAAAAGTCACTTTCAAAGTCCCTGGTACGACATTGGTTGCGCCAGTTCCTGCATGAATATTTGAGATTTGGAAAGAAGTTGCAGGGAAGTATTCATTACCATTGTCCCAAACTGTTTCACATAACTCATTAATTGCTTTAGAGGCGAGGTGAATTGGATTCTGTGCAAGATGAGGATAAGCCACATGTCCTTGCTTGCCGTGGATGGTTAAAACTGCATTTAAAGATCCACGACGACCATTTTTTACAATGTCACCCAATTGATGAGTACTCGAAGGTTCTCCAACAAGACACCACGTCATTTTCTCATTGCGCGCTTCTAAGGTTTCAACAACTTTGACAGTACCATTGATTGATGGGCCTTCTTCATCAGAGGTAATTAAGAACGCAATAGAACCTTTATGATTTGGATGTTTTGCTACGAAACGCTCAGAAGCAACAACCATTGCTGCCAAAGCTGTTTTCATATCAGCTGAACCACGACCATATAACTTGCCATCACGAATGCTTGGCAGAAATGGATTTGAGTTCCATGCATCTAAATGACCTGTTGGGACTACATCTGTGTGCCCAGCAAAACAAAAAACAGGTTGTTCTGTACCCCGACGCGCCCAAAGATTATCAACGTCTTCAAAGCGCATATTCTCAATTTTAAAACCTGCTTTCTCTAATCGATCAGCCATGATTTTTTGACAATCATGATCGACTGGAGTGACAGAAGGTTGACGAAGAAGTTGTAAACTGAGTTCTAAAGTATCGGAATGCTGGTTCATGCGAGATGTAGCTAGATCTGGTGAATTCTGAACCGATATAATAGGGGAATCTGATTAAGAAAGGTATGTAAAAATAAACCTTATCTGAGATGAGATAAGGTTTTGTGAACTTGCTGGATCAAGATTACATTTTTTCTTGAGTTTTTTCAGCAGTCTGAGTAACTTTGTCACCTGCTTTAGATACGTCCTGACCAAAACCTTTAAATGTATTACAACCAGTTAAAACAAAAGCAGTCATGATCGAAGCAACTAAGATTTTTTTCATCATCTTCTCCGTTTAAATGTAATTATGATGTTCTTAGAGGCTAAAAAAAATACTATAAAATGAACATGATGGTTTGTTTGTAGAACTGTTATGAAATGTTACTTTATAAAAGTTAAACAACTTAAGTTTGCTTGAACAATGATGTCCTAAACATATAAAACTGAGGTTCACTATTGGGATCGTGATAGAGCCCATCTGTCCACCATTTAGTTGAGGTAGAACTTACTTCACGATTTGGGCACAACCATTCATGCCGTTGTAAGCGATGATATTGAGCGATTGGAATATGTGTTCCCCATTTTCCTATTCTGCGACGATTATTTATCCATGTGGGGAGGGGGCTTTGACCGTTGCAAACAGTCGGTAAATACAATTGACCTTTTAAAACACAAAATTTTCTTTGAATTTTATAATCATTTATTTCAGAAAACTGAAATTGTCGTTCAGTGAAATGTTGTAATTTCCTGTTCAATGTATCTTGTCGGTTGAGCCCGTACCAATGTTTTAATTCTAGATCCATTTCACCTAGATAATACTTTAATGCCACCTCCCAATGTTCAATTTCATTACTTCGCTGATTTAAAACTAAAAAATCGAGCTCTCCAATTGTTACTGCGCCGTTGATGATTTGTATGCTATGACCAAGTAATTGATAATGATGAAAATCCTGATCTAAAAGCCAAAACCACAGTAAATTTTCGAAACGCAACCCAAGTCGTGTGCTTTTTAAGCGAGCTATAAATTCGATTAAAGGGCTTGGATCATCATCTAACTGAAATAAACGTGCTTCGTAGGATTGGTAAAGCTCTTGCCAATGATGGTCATCGTGTAGCTCAAAATTGTTTTTTATTACTAATTCATGTGGCTTTTGTGAAAGGATATTCGGGCACGAGATGCAAAATGCGAGCTGCCTGACGATTGGAGTTTTAAATTGTATCCAAGGTTCAAAAAACAGCGGCGTAGAATCGGCTTCAGACATCATTTAATCCAATCATAGAAATAAGCCAGCCAAGTTTAAGAAAGCAGCTTAAAAACACTTTATACTAGCACGCTTGTGTTGACGTATTGGTTAATAGCGCAATGAAAACTTTATTTTGGCGAAGTCTGGTCGTAATTTTCATTACGCTCGGTATTATTGGTGCAATTTTACCAGGTATGCCAACAACGGTTTTCTTGATCCTTGCTGCTTGGGCTGCATCAAAAGGATGGCCACAAATGGATGCTTGGTTACTCAATCATCCCAAATATGGAGCTACTTTACGCAACTGGCGTGAATATGGCACTGTGCCACGCAAAGCAAAATGGATTGCATCAATTATGATGCTAATCAGTGGAGTTTTGATGTTATTTACCAATGCACCAATCTTAGTCAAAGTATTCACTGATGTGACGATATTGATCGTTGCAATTTGGCTGTGGTCACGCCCTGAGCCTGATTCAAAAAATGATTAAGTAAATCTTAGAGATGGCTTTAATGCTGCGTTGATTTACGCTTAAATTTAACAAACCAAATGCTACAATGAGAATACTCATAATTTTTTAGTCATTTTAAACGCCGATAGATCCAAATTTTTAAAAAATCAAAACTACAGAAATCAGCTATTATTTGTGTTGAAATAATTTAGCGTTATTTAATCTTGAGATAAAAATGTCGTATACCATCGAACAAGCTGATATTTTGATCGATCTAGCACAACAAACCTTATATTTGCCCAAACATAATAAGTTCTATGTGATTTCATCTGGCAAGAATGGCATTGGTGAACAAGAAAATAGTGGTAAAACACCACGAGGCTGGCATCGTGTTGCTCAGAAAATCGGTCAGAAAGCAGCAAAGAATTCAGTCTTCATCGCTCGTCAACCTACTGGTGAAATTTATAATCAGCAATTAGCGGAACAGTTTCCAGAACGGGATTGGATTTTATCTCGTATTCTTTGGCTAGATGGCTTAGAAGTTGGTTTTAATAAAGGTGAGGGCTGCGACACGTTCAATCGATATATCTATATTCATGGAACACCTAAAAGCCAACCAATGGGTATTCCAATGTCGCATGGCTGTATTCGTATGCAGAATGATGAGATTCTTGAATTGTTTGAACTGGTTCCTGAACATGCACTGGTCTACATTTCTGAATCGCCTTTAGAAATTTAGCTGTTAGAAATCGAATAAGTGTTTAAATAAAATACTGAAATATTAGATTTTATCGTGAATTACCTATTTTTTAATCATTCACACTGTTTTTTTAGAAAAGATGAGGAAAAGCGTTTGACAGGCTGTAAAGATTCTCTATAATGCACCTCACAAACGATGAAGACGTTAAGGGCGCTTAGCTCAGTTGGTAGAGCGTCTGCCTTACAAGCAGAATGTCGGCGGTTCGATCCCGTCAGCGCCCACCAAGCCTTTACGTTAAAACTCAAGTGCAGCGGTAGTTCAGTTGGTTAGAATATCGGCCTGTCACGCCGAGGGTCGCGGGTTCGAGCCCCGTCCGCTGCGCCACTTAAGTTTTAATAATCGTTTTTGAAATTGCAAGATTATAGTGCAGCGGTAGTTCAGTTGGTTAGAATATCGGCCTGTCACGCCGAGGGTCGCGGGTTCGAGCCCCGTCCGCTGCGCCACTTAAGGATTGCAAATTCAGTTAGAGTTAAGTAAATTAGACGTTTACTTAAACAAAGCCAAGCTTTGTTACCTCGCTCAGGGCGCTTAGCTCAGTTGGTAGAGCGTCTGCCTTACAAGCAGAATGTCGGCGGTTCGATCCCGTCAGCGCCCACCATAATTTGTGACATTAACTATCAAATAGATAGTTACCCAGTGCAGCGGTAGTTCAGTTGGTTAGAATATCGGCCTGTCACGCCGAGGGTCGCGGGTTCGAGCCCCGTTCGCTGCGCCATTTTCTTGATACCTTATTCAAGAAAATAAATGTTTTAACAAGTATCTTTATACTTGATCTCTGATACGAGATGCCATTAGGGAAATCAAAGATTTTTCTCTTGCGCTCAGACAAAGCCAAGCTTTGTTACCTCGCTCAGGGCGCTTAGCTCAGTTGGTAGAGCGTCTGCCTTACAAGCAGAATGTCGGCGGTTCGATCCCGTCAGCGCCCACCATAACTTCCATACAATATCTTGCTATCTTGATTGTGATTTTAAGTCATTTCTTTTATCATTAGCCGCAATAATGATTCTAAAATTGAAGTGATTTATGAGAAATCCTTATCAACGCAAGGCTGCGTCGAAATCTCAAACTAATTCTAATCATTCTCCAAAAGATACTTATCGTCAGTTCATTGAACAAATTGTTATGCAGCGTCAAGTGATTGCTTTGTATCATGATGGGTGGGCGTTGTGTGCAACACCTTCTGGGCAACATGCTTTATCAATCTGGCAAAGTAAAGGATTGGCAAAATTATTAATTAAAGATAATTGGGCAAACTATCATCTACAGGAAGTTCCATTATTGGCTTTTATTGAAAAGATGATTCCCTTTTTAAAGGAAAATAATACGATCCTTTCTTTAGATCTGACACCTGAAGGTAATAATTTATTGGTGCCACCTGATACATTATTGTTAGATATTAAAAACTTTCTTTATCAAGTCTATTTACAGCGCCCTGATGTATTTGCTGAGTTAAAATTGCCCCTGCCACGTGATATCCGTTTGCATAATTAAATCAAAAAAAGATTGGGGCAGAGCCCCCCAATCAATATTCATTTAATATCCATCCGCTTGCATAAGCGAAATACTCTCTTAACCATGCATTATATCGAGTGCTTAAAGGCGTAGTTGATCCAAGTAAAATGGTTTGGCTATAACCTTGTTTTTTTGCAATCGCTTGCGCACGTAAGGTATGAAAGTCACTGGTTACGATTGCAATGGGTTGTTGAAGAGTAATGTGATGCGCTGATAGCAGAGGCTGGCTATTCTTGAGGTTAAGTTCAGTGCTGGTGCTTTTGTCTTCGAGTAAAATCTGAGTGGCAGGGATTTGATGTTTTTGCTGCAAATAGCGTGACATAACAATTGCTTCGCTATCTTTCTCGCCAAAATCAATTCCACCAGAGACAATCACTTTTGCATCTGGTTGAGCTTTTGCCAATGGTGCTGCACGATCAAGACGTTTTGCAAGTGTTGCTGATGGTTGACCATTCTCGATGCCTGTTCCTAAAACAATAATTGCTTTAACAGGTGGAATAGATTGAGGTTTCTGATTGTTATCTGTCAGATAATTAAAGAAATACCCTAGACTAATGATCCAAATCCAAAAACATGCCCATGCAAAGCGCCAAATAGAATGCAGACGGAAGTGATAAAAGAAAAACCGTTCAAAATGATAATAGAAATAAGCGTAAATACAGAAAAATAGTCCAATTAAAAAGGGTAAAACTGTACCGATGTGAATTTTTTTAAGCGCAATTAGAATAGCTCCATCTAGGAATAAAATAGAACCGACTATAGCTAAAATGATACGAATCCATGAGCTTGCTTGCATAATCTTTTTCGTAAGCGATATAAAACGTGCTAAGTGTATGCAAAATTCATCGAAAGGCAAACGCTTCTATTGATGAATAAAAAATGGGTGAATATCACCCATCTTTATCTATATTCAATAAAGCTTAGTAAACATCTCGACGATAACGACCTGATAATCGTAATTCATCCAATTTTTCCTCTCCTAGAAGATCGATCAATGCAGCTTCAACACCTGTTGCCATACCTTCAATGCTTCCACAAATGTATATGACAGCATCTTTAGCGATCCATGCTAAAAGCTCTTCAGCATTGTTGCGAAGAATATCTTGTACATAAATACGTTGAGCTTGATCTCTAGAGAATGCCAAGTCTAGACGTTTTAGAGTTCCCATGTTTTTCCATGCTTCGATGGTATCTTTATAGAAATAGTCACATTCACGTTGACGCTCACCAAAAATTAACCAATTTTCAGTGTAATTTTGACGATTACGTTGTTGCAACAGGCTCATCAAACCTGCGATACCTGTGCCATTACCGATACAAATGATTGGACGATTATCACCAATCAGATGGAATGATTCATTCGTGCGAATTCGTAAAGCTAGTTTATCTTTGATTTGGATATGTTCTGTTAACCATCCAGAGCCTAACCCAAGTTCACCTTGTGGGTCACGCTGTTGACGAACGACAAGTCTGAGAATTTGCTGCGGAGGAATACTAGCGATAGAGTATTCTCGAGTGGGTAGGGTAGGAAGCTGCTCGATAAGCTCATCAAGATGATTGTATGCCAGAACATCTACGCGTAAATTTTTATTCCGTAATGCCTGATCAATTTTCTGATTCAATGATTCGATTTTGGATTCAGCTGAGATTTGGTACTTTTCTAAAAAGCGTTGAATCTCTGTAGGAGTATTTTCTGGTTGAATTTCTGCAATATCACCAGGATGCCAAGTCATATCATGAGGAGCGGTGAATTCAATATTGTAAGCAGGTTGCCCAAGACTATTTGGGTTGAGGAGTGTACGAGAACTTAATGTCCAGTGATCAAATACTTTTTCAATGTTCATTGCATGTAGTTCTGTGTGCGTAATCTCTGATAAAGCCTGATTCCAGCGTTGGATATCATTAGGATTGACGTTATCGACTTCAATTAAGTCAAATAAAGGTGATGCCTTCGATGCTAATAACCATTGGTTTATTGCATGCCCAAAACTACAGAAACTTTCAGGATATTCTTTAGAACCCAATGCAAGCACTGCAAACTGCATTGAACTTAAATCTAGTGATTGCTTCATCATCTTTTTGCTGAAGCTAGTTGCTAAGTCAGGTGCCTCACCAGTTCCATAGGTACTCACCACAAATAAGACAAGCTCAGCTTGCTGAAGCTCACGCTCAGTCAACTGTTGAAGAGGTTTAACAATTGTTGCTTGCTGTGCTTCTTGTAAGCATGTTGCTGTACGCCATGCGAGTTGCTCAGCCACACCTGTTTGACTTGCGTATGTGATGAGCCATGGTTTTGTATTTGGGTCAATAACTTGAGAACCGATCGTATTTCGTACCGCGAGTGTGAGTTTTTTTTGTTTGCGACGTTTTAAATAAAGCATCCAACCTGTGACGAAAAATAAAGGCATTGTTAAAGATGCCAGCATTGCTAAAAATTGATAAGTGTCACCAAAAAAGCTTCCACGATGTACAGGGAGCATACTGCTCATAATCTTTTCATTTAGCTTCTTATCTTCGTAGAGCTCAAATTTCTCAAAAGTGTTGGATTGATAATTATAAATAGCCTGGTTACGAGCACGTTCATGTTGGGGGATAGCATCAACAAAAGATAGCTCAAGCTTTGCATCGTTCTTTTTCGGAATATTAAACGTTAATGATGAATATTCACGTCCAATTTGGGCATTCACGCCTGTCCACGATTGCGACAATATGTTGGTCACTTGCTCAGGTTTAAGTTTTTCTTTTTCAGGTTTTTTTCTATCTTGGTTCGGTTCGTTGCGTTTAGGTTGTTCAACTCCCATGACTTTGAACATACCAGCACGCCACCAGTCATATGACCAATACAAACCAGTGCATGCAAATAAGAGATAAAAGACGACAAGCCAAGTTCCAACTACAGCATGTAAATCCCAAATAAAATTGCGACCCTTAAGTTTAGGCTTAATAAAGAACCATTGTTTAAAAGAATGTTTTTTAGGGAAGCGGAGATAAAGTCCACTCAGCACAAAAAAGATAAGCATCAAGGTTGATGCACCTGTAATTTGTGCTCCAAACTCGCCTGCTGTTAAGTTCCGATGCAATCGTTGGATAAATTGTAATACTTCACGACCTTTGACTTCTGGTAACACTTCAGCTGTATATGGATTGACCATCATGTTATGGCCACGACGAGCACCTTCTTTTTTAATATTTACTGTAGAAGATGCGGTAGGGTCAGCTGCGATGGTAATACTATTAATCTCAATATCGGGTTGTTTTTTATTGAAGTGTTGAAATATCTGGGCTGGGGTTAACTTTGGAGTAGAAGCAGCTTCAACAACATAGCTCTCTTTATTGATGAATTCTAAGATTTGCTGATCATATGAATAAATTGCTCCAGTTATGCCCATCAATGAAAGGATTAAACCTGCAGTGATCCCTAAAAACCAATGAATTTGGAAGAAGACTTTTTTAAGCATGGTCAAAAAATGTAAATAAAGTGGAGTTCATGTAAAAAATTATAACTCAAGATTGAGAATATAATATGGATTTTGTAGGTAATATTGATTTTGATTCTCATTTAAATTTTTCATATTAAAAAAAACCTCTCATTTTGAGAGGCTTTTTTTGAATATTTTTAATTATAGCGTTTTCGGAGCGCCTACAGTTTCATTCAAATGTTTACGAACAGTATTGAATGAAAAGTTTTTTGAATCCATGCGTTTAGGAAGGATATATGCACCTTGTTGTTCATCACCTTTTGGTGTTTTTACTTTAAAGTTCACCAAAATGAAGTCAGGTGAGCTATACCACTCATAAATATCTTTCCAACCGATTGTTGCAGTACCTTCTTGAACGCCCATTTTTTGGCGCATGACGATACCGTGTGGTTGAACACCAAGACGAAGACCTTTAATTTCCTGAACTGGGAATTCATTCATTTTACGTTTCACATACCACTCAAGACCGAATCGTTTAATCAGGTAGAAGAGGGCAACGAACACGATAACAACCCAACAAAATACAGTTGAGTAAGTAGAGTAGTAGTTAATCAGTCCAGCGGTCACTAAAGAAAGCACCACAAGCGAAATCATAATGATCCACGCTTTGCGACTAAATTTATTAGTACTACGCCAAATCATAAGTTGAGCTTGACGTTGTTCAGCTTCGGAAACTTCGTAGGGAACAGGTTGTAGCGTATAAGCGTATAGCGTTTTGGCGGTCATAGTATAAAAAATGAGTGTAGAACTAGGTTAAGTTTAGCATTAATTAGCAGTCAAAGATATTATGCCAATGGTGGATAAATCAAAGAGATGCAAACTCAGTGCCATCCTGATTTGGCTCATGACTCAAGCTTTGTTTAAGCATGCTTAAGCGAGTCAAAATACCAAACATGAGTGATAATTGTTGCAAAATAATCAAGGATTTTGGATCCCCTTCATCATGAGTACTGAGTCGTTGACGTATGGTTTGTAACATGTTTTGCGCGGATAAATCTGGAACCTCATCACGCAATAATGTGCCTTTAATATCATCTAGGGCTTGATCAAGTAAAGCCAATACTTCTTGATCATGGATTTGTGCACGATGTGCACCTAAGGCTGCGATATAGCTCAAAAAGGTATGACTCAAACACAAGAACTCGAATGCAAGTGACTTTTGTGTTGGATCAATATTTGGCTCAGTTGCTAATGTGGAAATTAAAGAAGCAACTTCCGCATCGGTATTGTGCGCTGCGCGACGAACTACACGATAATTCAGTGCATTATTTTTACCTTCGTGGTATTGCTGAACCACTTCCGTAAGATAATTACATTGAGCTTCTATAGAACGCTGGATGGTACGAGGCAGCCGGCGAAATTTCCAATCGGGCCAAATAAAACTCACGCCAAACCATGCGAGGGCACATCCGATAAGTGTATCGATAAATCTTGGAAAGCCAGCAGCAAATGCAGAACCATCAAGATTAAAGTTGATCAGTGCCAAGATAGTGATGAATGCAGTTGCTTGAGCATATTGCTTACTTCTTAGTTCGAAAAATAACACACCGCTTAAAACAAGCATCACCAATTGCCCTTCAAGTGAAGGAATAAAATAGATAATCGCCAATCCAACAATAATGCCGATTAATGTACCCACTATACGCAAATATAAGCGGCGTTTTGTGGCGTTGAAGTTTGGCTGACATACGAACAGTGCAGTGAGTAAAATCCAGTATCCATATGCAATATTGGTAACTTGAATAAAAATATAGCCAATAAATAAAACGATAGATAAACGGACCGCGTGTCGGAATAAAACAGATTCAGGTGTGAGATGCTGTTTGACTCGAACAAAAATATCATTCCAACCTTTGAGATCATCATCTTTAAGTTGGTGTTCAGTCTGTTGAGCGTTGATCAGTTGCAAATCGCGTTCTGTTTCTAAGTTTTGCAGTTGGGCATCGATCGATTTTAAATTTTGATAGAGTGCAAATAAGGCATTCACACGTACTTGATCATAAATATTATCTTCACGTAATTTTTCTAATGACAGTCTAAGATTTTCAAAACTATGTTGAAATCTTTTGTTATGCGTATAACGTGTGCGATTCAAGATACATTGCGCTAAGTCCTGACATGCTTTACCTTGAATGGTAAGAATACGTTGGAAACGAAATAAAATATCACTGTGCTGAAACAGTTTAGCGAGTTTTTGGTAATCAATATGAGCGGAATCAGCACGCTCGTGAATATCTTGAGCTACAAAATAATACTGTAAGCTGCGTCGCGTATCTTTTTGACCTCGGTCTCCTTTGAGGCGAGTGACTAGTGCTACACGTAAATTATTGAATAATGTAATTAATTTTCCATTTTCTAGTGCTAAATCAATCATGCTTTGTTGGTAGCTTGATGCGGTCATATCCACATCAAACAGGTTTGATTTAGCATATAAAAAACTACCTAAAGCATTATAAGATGCTGATAGTTGATCTTGTAACTGACGGACTGGAAATAATAAGAAGCTGATAGTTGAAATCAGACCATACCATGCTGCTCCGATCACAAGTAATGCAGGTTGCAAATACCAGTCTTCAAATAGATGAACACCAAGCATGGTATATACCGAAACCACCAAGCATCCATAAGCAATCGTTGCGTAACGTCGCCCTAACGAACCTAACAGAATCCAGCCAATACAAGAGGCGATCAAACCAAAAGCAAATGCGAAAGGGTATGGAAATAATAATTGAACGGATGCTGCGGTAATAAAAAAACCGATGTAGGTGTAGATTAAGTTCATGATCCGCACAGAAAAGCGATCATCAATATCACTGATACCCGCAGCGACTACACCTAAAGTTAATGGAATCGTAGCCAGTTGAAAATCCAATAAATAAGGAACAAAAGCTGTACCTACAAAAGCGATCAACATCCTCACGTTATACATAAACGTGGTGTTATAAGTTAATTGTTTTAAACGTCCAAACCAAGGATTCAAGCGCTGTCCTTTTCGTATCGTGTCATGGAATTATTGTATGGGAACTGACATCTCAAAAGTGCTAGTCAGCCTGTATTATTATGCACAAAATAGCATGAGAGTGTTAAGCTTAGATCAGGAATAAACTTGAAAAGTGAAGTATTATGAAGGTCGAGCAGTCTAATTCACGTCAATATTCAACAACTTGGATTATGTTGCTTGCACTCCTTACCGCTTTAGGTCCTTTATCAATTGATATGTATTTACCCGCTTTGCCTGAAATGGCAGAGGAGTTTGGGGTGAGTACACAAATGGTCGCAAATACTTTGCCTGCTTATTTTTTAGGGCTTGCGATTGGTCAACTTATCTATGGTCCAGTGAGCGATCGGATTGGTCGAAAAAAACCTTTGTATTTTGGTTTAACCCTTTATGTGATTGCCAGTTTGGCATGTGTGTTTGCAAGTAATGAATGGGCATTAATCGTTGCACGTATTTTTCAAGCGCTTGGGGGCTGTGTCGGTGTCGTTATTGCGCGCGCTGCGATTCGTGATCGACTGGATGTTCAAGGTTCAGCTCAAGCATTTTCAAGTATGATGATTGTCATGGGGCTAGCACCTATTTTAGCACCTATGTTTGGCGCTTGGATTCTGAACTTTTTCCCTTGGGAAATGATTTTTGCTGCATTGGCTATTATTGGTGTGATCTGTTGGTTATGTGTCCATTTCTTTTTTAAAGAATCTTTGCCAATTGAGCGTCGTCTCAAGCTTTCCACTTATCAAGTCACAACGCTTTATGCCGCAATTCTAAAAGATGCGAGCTTTAGAGTCCCCATGTTTGCAGGCTGTCTGACAGGTGCAGCTTTGTTTTGTTACATCAGTTCTGCATCAGCGGTCTTTATGGGACAATATGGATTATCTCAACAGCAATTCTCCTATGCATTCGCTTTTAATGCTGCTGGAATTATGTTGATGTCTTCTTTGAATAAGCATCTCAATACACGAATGGATATTTATCCCCGTCTTCGTTTAGGCGGTTCGATTCAGTTCCTTGGTGCTGTATGTGTTGTGTTTGCAGGATCAATGCATAACGCTCCGTTGTGGATATTGATGTCTGGTTTATTTTTTGTAGTGTCTGGAATTGGTTTGACTGGTCCAAATGCAATGGCTTTGGCAATGTCTAAACAAGGTGCTCGAGCTGGAACTGCGAGTGCGATCATGGGAAGTATGCAGTTTGCATGTGGTTTATTAGGTGGTGTTATTCTGAACTTTTTGATTTGGAAAGCATCATTGAACATGGGGCTCATGATGTTGATGTTTACTTCAGCAGGACTGGTCGCTATCTTTAAGGTTGGAAGACAACAGAACAGTATCTCTCTGTAGAGATACTGTGGTCATTAAAGTTTACTCACCAACAAAGACAGTAAAATTTTCGACAGGTTCGCGCGGCGTAATAAAGGTATTCACGATGTGATCTGGATCGGCATATCCTAATGCAATTGCACAAATAAGCTCTTCATCATCTGGTGCTCCAAGTACATCTAAGACAATTGGATAAAAGTGATTCCATGCAGCTTGAGGGCAAGTATCCAAACCACGTGCTTTAGCAGCGACCATCACATTTTGAATCATCATCGAAATATCCATCTTCGATCCGATTCCCATCGCTTTGTTGACAGTAAAGAAAAGTCCAACAGGCGCATCAAAAAGCTGAAAGTTACGCAGTTGTTGTGCTGCCATTTTTTCCTTTTCGCCTTTTTGAATACCTAATAATCCGTATAGACCCCAACCATTTGCACGACGACGATCAATAAACGGTGAAATCCAATTTTCTGGATAATATGCAAAAGTTTCTTTGTACTGCTCTGCTAATTCTGGTTTTTGAAATAACTCAAGCTGAGCTGCACAGACGCGTTCAATCATCTCTGCGCGTTTGTTTCCAGTAAGCACATAAACCTTCCATGGTTGAGTGTTTGTACCTGATGGTGCTCGGCTTGCGACTGACAAAATGTCTTTAATCGTTTGTACATCAACAGGTGTGTCTAGAAATGCACGTACTGAGTGGCGAGAAGTTATTGCTTCATCAACATAACGGACTTGTTCCGTATTCATATAAACTCCAGCTCTTTTAGCTATTTTCTCATTGGGTGAGACTATAAATGAATCTGGTGTTTTTGCAGATGGTTTTTTAGTCGTATTGCAAAATTTGTTTTAAAAGTAATCGTATTTTCGTTTCATTAGTAAAAGCTGAATAATTTATGCGCGGTTTTGTTTTGTTTGTGTGAAAAAGAAATATATTTGTAACATAATGAAATAGAACTATTATTTAGCCAAAATTGTTTAAAACTGAGTTTTTATTCGAATAAAAAAATACACACAATATTCTAAATTTATGCATAATACGCCCTTTTTAAAAATTGATTAGGCTTTCCTTACTGATTGGGTGAGGGGGATTTTCTATTACAAACATAGTGAATTTATCCAATTTTATGTTTGTAGAAATGTTGAAATATACATCGAATACAAGGAGCTTCTCATGAGTTTACCTCTCATCCGCAAGCCGTTCTTGATTCAGGGTTTGGCATTTACTGTTGCTATCTTGATGATGAACACGACACAGGCTGCTACTGAGCAAGAGCAAATTCAACAACTTCGTGAGGAAGTGAAAGAGTTGCGTGCTTTACTTGAACAATATGTTCCTCAATCAAAACAAAAAACTACATTGCCTGTTTCAGATTCAGCTCAAGTTCTAGCTGCTCAGACTACAACTCCATCATCTGATACAAATAAAAAATCGCCACTCTCTTTTCAAACAGCATCTGGTGCTGATGTAAAGTTATATGGTTTCTTGCGTGGAGATGCTTCTTATCAAGCCAAAGGTGGCGATGGTATTTTTAACTGAATTAATAAAGTCGATCTCGAAAATAATGAGAAAAATAGTGACCGATTTTATAGCACTGCGACTGTGACTCGTTTGGGCTTAGATTTTAAAGCACCTGTACAAGGTGCAGATGTTGGTGGAAAGCTAGAAGTTGATTTTCGCGGTGGAACTAACAACGATACAATCCGTATCCGCCATGCGTATTTGACTTATAACGACTGGTTGTTTGGTCAAACTACATCAACATTCTTGGCGACAGATCTGCAACCTGAGATGCTTGATTTCAATTCACCTTTAGGTATTGGTACATATCGAACTCCAATGGTTCGCTACAGTGGTTCTTTGAATCCTGTCACGAGTTATGCGATTGCATTGGAAAAAGGTAGTGATGATAATCGTGCACCTGCACTTAGCTCGAAAATCAAATACGATTTTGCAGAGGGTAAGGGGACAACTTCAGCTCGTGCACTTTTAACAGAAGTGCGTAGTAAAGAAGCCTTTGATAAAGATTATCACCAACTCAGTGCAAATGAATCTGACTTAGGTTGGGGGATTGCGCTGGGTGCAAAATACAAATTTACAGATTCTTTGCAAGCGATGCTTGATTACTCACATGTGAAAGGTGATAGCAAATTTTTGCTTTACACCAATAATGCGTTCAATGTGAATCCGACAAATTATGATTTAAATCTCAATGAATTTGATGCTGTGACTGTGGGCACAACGTATCAGATCACGCCAAAAGTTCGTAGCACTTTGGCGTATGGCGCGATGTTTGCTAAAGATAACAATGCATTTGCTCAACAAGCATTGCTAGATACTGCGCAAAACAAAACGCTACAACAAGGTTGGTTGAATGTAATGTTTTCACCTGTTACGCCAATCACGTTCGGTTTAGAGTATATCTATGGCGAACGCAAAACCTTCAATGGTCAAAAAGGTAAGGATAACCGTGTAGGAGCAATGGCTCGCTATAACTTCTAACCTATCCTATAGGTGTAATCATCCGTGAAAACCATCTGTTAATACAGGCTGGGTTCTTACAAAGAACTGTATGTTTTTTATTAACTTGATTGAGTTTTCACTCATTTTGAGAGTTACTGTTTTATTAGTTGTGTGATGGAAAAACTATCTAAAAACTAATGAAATAAACGGAAGAGGATATGGAATTTACTTTCAATGGTTTTTATACCCTAATTTCGGCGGTTATCGTCTTGTTATTAGGGCGTCTGCTCGTTAATAAAATTGACTTCTTAAGACGTTACAACATCCCAGAGCCTGTCGCAGGTGGTTTGGTTGCAGCAGTTGTATCTTTGCTGGTGCACTCAATGTGGGGATATAGCATTGTTTTCAGCAGTCAATTGCAAACAAGTTTTATGCTGATCTTCTTTGCTTCAATTGGTCTAAGTGCTAATTTTATGAAGCTTCGTGAGGGTGGTATTGGACTCGTTATATTCTTGATCTGTGTGGCTTCTTTTATCGCAGTACAAAATGCGGTAGGTATGAGTCTTGCGTCATTGTTAGGTATTGATCCATTGGTTGGTTTGATCGCTGGTTCGATCACGCTCACAGGTGGTCATGGTACTGCTGGTGCTTGGGGTGAAATTCTTGAAACCCAACATGGGATTCAAGGTGCATTAGCACTAGGAATGGCAAGTGCGACATTTGGTCTAATTATTGGTGGGATCATTGGTGGTCCACTGGCTAAATTATTGATCAATCGTTATAGCCTTGCACATGAAAAAAGTTCATTAGAAATCAAAGATCGCGATACGCATCTTGATAAACATCCTGATGAACTTGCTCCATTTGAAAACCCACATCAAGTACGTTTAATCACAGCAGATAATGCAATCACAACATTGGGTATGTTCGCTGCCTGTCTTGCATTTGCTGAGTTTATGACGGGTTATAGCAAAGGGACATGGTTCGAGTTACCAACCTTTGTTTGGGCGCTTGGTGGCGGTGTTATTCTCCGAAATATTCTTGAAAGCGTATTGAAAATTGATATTTTTGATCGTGCAATTGATGTGTTTGGTAACGCGTCGCTTTCATTGTATTTGGCAATGGCATTGCTTTCGTTGAAGTTATGGCAATTGGCAGATTTGGCTGGACCACTTGTTGTTATTTTAGGTGCTCAAACCATTACTATGGCTCTATATGCAGCCTTTGTAACCTTCCGTGTGATGGGTAAAAACTATGATGCTGCTGTTCTTGCTGCGGGTCATTGTGGTTTTGGTATGGGGGCAACACCGACTGCGGTTGCAAACATGCAAGCCATTACGAATATGTATGGACCTTCCCATAAAGCGTTCTTAATTGTTCCGTTATGTGGTGCATTCTTTGTTGATTTAATTAACGCAACAGTAATTCAAGTTATCTTGAAATTCTTTGCCTAAGTCGGATCAAAAGCCCCATATGGGGCTTTTTTGATTCATCCATTTTTATCGTATATGTGTTTGATATACATATAATTTATTAAAGCGAATAAGTGATGAATGAACAATTAAATGCCACGCTGATGTCGTGGGTGCAATTCTTTAATGATCCGCTCTGGAATTTCTTGGTTGTCTTGTTGGTTGCAGTGGGTGTGTTTTACACATTGATCACTGGTGCGGTACAGCTTCGCTTATTTTTACACAGTATTCGTGTCATGAAAGGCAGCCGTAAAGAATGTGTGGACGAGCACGGGATCACACCGTTTCAGGCATTCGTTACAGGACTGGCAAGTCGTGTAGGGGTAGGTAACGTTGCTGGTGTTGCGATTGCGATTGCGATTGGTGGTCCGGGTGCGGTGTTTTGGATGTGGTTTACTGCATTCTTAGGTATGAGTTCTGCATTTGTGGAATCATCGCTCGCACAGTTATTTAAGGTACGAGATCATCAAAATAAACAATTCCGTGGTGGACCTGCGTATTACATTACTCAAGGTTTAAAACAAAAATGGTTAGGGATTGTTTTCGCACTTTCTCTCATTTTAGCTTATGGTTTTGTGTTTAATGCTGTACAAGCGAATGCGATTATTGGTGCAACTTCTCATGCTTGGGGATGGGATAAAGCCAATCTAACTTTAGGTTTGGGTGGTTTAGACCTAGAAATCTCATGGGTTGGCATTGGACTAGTGACAATGACAGCATTGATTATTTTTGGTGGTATTAAACGTATCGCAAAAGTTGCTGAAGGTATCGTGCCATTCATGGCATTGCTTTACATAATCGTGGCTTTGTACATTGCCATCATCAATCTGCCAATGTTGCCAGAAATCTTTAAACTTATTTTCACAAAAGCTTTTGAGTTTGAAGCGGCAGCTGGTGGTTTCTTCGGTGCTATGATTTCTATGGCAATGATGATGGGGATTAAACGTGGTTTGTTCTCAAATGAAGCAGGTATGGGTTCTGCCCCAAATGCTGCTGCTGCATCAGATGTAAAACATCCAGTAAACCAAGGTTTAGTGCAAATGCTAGGTGTCTTTGTAGATACCTTCGTTGTGTGTTCATGTACTGCGATTATCATTATGGTGTCAGGCATGTATCACGAAGCTGGTTTTGAGGGCGTAACGTTAACGCAAAAAGCGCTTGAGAGTCAGATTGGCAGTTGGGGCGGTGGTTTCCTCGCTATTATTCTGTTCTTATTTGCCTTTACGTCGATTATTGGTAACTATGCATATGCGGAAAGTAATGTGCAGTTCATCAATAACAATCCTAAAATCATGCTGATTTTCCGTATTTTAGTATTAGTTATGGTGTACTTCGGTGCAATCACTAGTGTTCCATTGGTTTGGTCTATGGCAGACTTATCGATGGGATTGATGGCAACTATTAACCTGATCGCAATTCTATTGCTGACTCCGATAGCATTGATTTTATTGAAAGATTATACCTCTCAGCTTAAAAAAGGGATTAAAGAACCTGAGTTTAAGATTGATAACTATCCTGAATTGAAGAAAAAAGTCGATTCCGATATTTGGTAAATTGATAAAAAGCTCCTGTAAAGGAGCTTTTTTTGTGGCATAGAAATCAGTCAGCAAAGAATTGATACAGCTTTTAAAAATCGCTCGGAGTAAAATTTGAGAGTGATATAAAGTGAATATGGCATCAAATGCAGATGAAACAGCTTAAATTATTGACTCTAGGACTATCGATGATGTTTGTGGCGGGTTGCCAAACCACATCACAACTACGACCTGTTGTAGAAGATGCTCAGGTACAAACCATGAGTCAACCTTTTGCTGCGATCAAAAAACAACAGAAACGTCCTGTCATTGCGCTGGTATTAGGAAGTGGTGGTGCGAGAGGATATGCTCATATCGGAGTGATCGAAGTGCTTGAACAGCAAGGCATCCGACCTGATTTGATCGTAGGTACAAGCGCAGGCAGTATCGTGGGTTCAATATATGCCAGTGGTAAAAGCGCAGCTGAATTAAGAGATATTGCACTCAAACTCAAAGCCAATGATGTACGTGATGTAAATGTGAGCCTCAAAGGTTTCTTTGATGGTAAAAAAGTTGAAGACTATGTCAATCAACAAGTGCTTAACACGCCACTACAAAAGTTAAAAATTCCAATGTATGTGGTTGCAACTGAACTCAAAAATGGGACGAAAACCGTATTTAACTATGGCAATACAGGTCAAGCTGTGCGTGCATCGACTTCTATTCCAAGTATGTTTGTACCGACTAAGATTCGTAATGTCGAGTATGTTGATGGTGGGCTAGTGAGTCCTGTCCCAGTTGAAGTAGCACGGGAACTAGGTGCGGATATTGTGATTGCTGTAGATATTTTGGCGCAGCCAATTCATACCGAAACCAACAATGTATGGGGCTTGTTCAATCAAAATATTAATATCATGCAAGGGCGATTAGCCGAAGAAGAATTGAAAGATGCGGATGTCGTGATTCAACCTGATCTACGTGAAAAGGCACATATCTTTGATGTGAAAGGACGTGAAATGACTATGCAAGCTGGGATTGATGCAGCACAGGCTAAACTTGCGGATATTCAATCGACAATTCAAAGTAAGCAAAATTCAGCCACTCAAGCGCAGCAAGATTTTGCATTGAAAATAAATTCTGTAGCACCTTAATTTGCTATTTTGCTGCCAGTAAATCAATACAAGATAAGGCTTGGTTTGCTGGCAGATGTTTTCTAATAAAACAATTTGTAAATCCTCTACAAAAAGCTATGAAAAAATCAAGAAAACAGGTAAATAACTACAATTCATTAAACTTTTTATTAAACAAATTTAAGTTTTGCATTATAGGATGATGCATCGACGTCATCAGTAACACCACAAGGATTGTTAAACACGATGTTTAAATCATTTTTTCCTAACCCACGCCTTTTTTTTATATCGGTGATTGTATGGTTAGCGCTCAACATGCTGCTTTGGTACACAGGTGGGCATGGATGGGGAGAGTACTTGGGTTTTCCGAAAGGTTATGCTGAAGCTGAATTACCGATTGGCGTGAGTCGTTTTTGGTCCGCAGCCTTTATTTGGTTCTATATTTGGTTTTTAGTATCAACAGCATTATTCGCTGCCTTTTGGCGATTTTTATCTGATAATAAATGGCAAAAGTGGTCGATTTGGGGATCGGCATTCATTCTGTTTAATATCTGGTTTGGTGTTCAGGTGAGTGTTGCGATTAACGCATGGTATGGTCCATTCTGGGACATGATCCAAAAAATGCTCAGCGATGGTGGTGGTGACATCAATGATCTTTACAAAGGCACTTTGACCTTTCTTTATATCGCGATGGTGGCAGTCACATTTGCAGTCATTAATGCATTTTTTACCAGTCACTACGTATTCCGTTGGCGCACAGCAATGAATGAATACTACACTGCCAACTGGGATAAGCTGCGACATGTAGAAGGTGCTTCACAGCGTATACAAGAAGATACCATGCGCTTTGCGACCATCATGGAAGACTTAGGGGTGGAGTTAATTAAGTCAGTGATGGTACTGATTGCCTTCTTACCTTTGTTGTTCCAAATCTCGCAGAAAGTTCCAGTCTTACCGATCGTGGGGGAAATTGAACATTCTTTGGTGTGGGCGGCTGTTGTATGGGCGATTGCTGGTACAGTTATTCTAATGTTAGTCGGGCAGAAACTTCCTGGTTTGCAATTCAATAATCAGAAGGTTGAAGCTGCTTATCGTAAAGAGTTAGTCTATGGTGAAGACCATGAGAATCGTGCTGATCCTGTTACGTTAAAAGAGTTATTTAGTAAGGTACGAGTCAATTACTTTAGACTTTACTTTCATTATGCCTACTTTAACTTAGTGGCAATTTGGTACAAGCAACTCGATATTTTATATAGCCTTGTCGTATTATTCCCTGCAATCGCATCTGGAAAAATGACGCTTGGTTTGATTAACCAAATCAGTAATATTTTTGATAAAGTCCGTGAATCATTCCAATACCTGATCAGTTCATGGAAAACGATTATTGAACTATTATCGATTCATAAGCGTCTAAAAGCTTTTGAATCAATTCTTGATAAAGACTAGATACTACAAAGAAAAAACCTGCTTCGTGCAGGTTTTTTTATCGCTTAAAGTAGACAAATTCCTAATCCAGCACCTAATGCCATGACCCACAAAGGATGAACTTTTTTAAACATCCCAAGAATTGCAGTCAAGATCACAATTAAGATCAGTAAGGCATTTTGTGCAGAGGCATCTGCAATTAGCCATGCACTGACTAAGACTAAACCGACTGTAATTGGCTTTAAGGCTTTTTCAAATCTTGCTCGTAAAGGATGGTCCTTAAAGCGTTGCCAAAATTTAAGCACATACACTGTGATAATAGATGATGGACCAAACTTCGCTAAGGATGTAACCAATAGACCCGCTGGACCAGCGACATGCCAACCAACTAGCGGCACGATCATCATATTGGGGCCGGGTGCAGCCTGTGCCATTGCAAAAAGCGAACTAAATTGTTCCGCAGTCATCCATTGATGTACGGTTACAACTTGATGCTGCATTTCAGGAAGGATGGCATTACCACCACCAAAAGCTAGTACAGAGAGTTGTGTAAAGACGATCACTAATGTCCATAAGATCATGATTTTTTCACTCCAAGTACCAACAAATTAATCGCAACTAAGATAAATAAAGTCAGTGCCAAAGGAAGTTTGATTAGCAGCATAAATACCAAGGTCAATGCAATCGTCAAAACGGTGAGATAGCTTTTTAAAATGGGGCGTAACATTTTAAATCCTGTGACAAACAATAAGCCTGCGGCAGCTGCCGCTAGTCCTTGGATCATGTGTTGTACTGCAGTTAAATATTGGAAATGCTCATAGACTTGGTAAATGATCAAGACAATCGCTGTTGGCGCTGAAATTAAGCCTAGTACAGAACTGATAGCACCTTTAATACCTTGGAATTCCATGCCTATCGCAACTGACATATTGATAATATTACCGCCAGGAAGTAACTGACATACGCCAAGTAAATCTGTAAATTTTCCTTCATCTATCCATTTTTTATCTTCAACAATAATGCGATGGGCTAAGGGTAATACCCCACCGAATCCCATTAATCCTAACTGCATAAATCCCGTAAATAATGCCTTGCAATCAGGCGCTTCTGATACTGGTTCACGCTCCATTGATATTGCTTCGGCTTTCATCGGGACACCTCCTCATCTCTTTTACTCATGATAGGATGGTTGAATAGTGGTATATTTACAAATGCTATTTTTTACATCATCTATACTTTTAAGGTATGTTTAATGGATATTCATAAGCTTCAAGCATTCGTTGCTGTGGTTGAAGAAAGTAATATTTCAAAAGCTGCTGTTCGTCTGCATATGCAACAACCACCATTAACTCGTTTAATCAAAAGTTTAGAAGAAGAACTCAATACCGCTTTATTAAAACGTTTACCTCGTGGTGTAGAAGTTACAGAAGCAGGAAAGGTCTTATATCAAGAAGCGATTACAATTTTGGCACATGCCCAGTCAATTCCTAAAAGAGTCAGAAATATTGCACAGGGTCTCGAAGGTCAGATTAATATTGGCTTTACCAATTCAGCAGGATTACATTCATTTTTACCTGCGTTGTTACGCCAGTTTCGTGAAGAGTTTCCTACTGTGGCCATTCATTTAGAAGAAGACAGCAGTAGTGCATTAACAGATGCGGTGATTATTGAAAAACTAGATATTGTATTTCTACGGAAGCCAGCGCCCATTCATAAAGATGTGCAAAGTCTCCATGTGTTAGATGAACCGCTGATCGTGGCTTTACCAAGCAATCATCCATTGGTAGAAAAAAACGGTACGATTCGCTTACTTGATTTGGAACCATATGAATTTGTACTTTACCGCCGTTTAGCAGGGCAAGACTTATTCGATAATATTTTGGCAAATTGCTATCAGGCAGGTTTTAGTCCGAATATCATCCAAGAAGCCCCACGTTTAACTTCAAGTCTCAACTTGATCGCAGCAGGGATCGGACTCTCAATCGTACCGGCTTCGATTCAAGACTTTTGGAATAAGCAGATCATCTATCGACCTTTAGAAGCGAAAAAACCGTGTATTGCACCGATCTATGTAATTTATCGAAGGAGAGGCAACAACATTCGTATCGAACAGTTTTTACATTTACTCAAAGCGAGCCAAGTATTAGAAAATGCGTCTACTACTAATGCGTAAAGTGATAGAAGTTTAAAATTGGTCCAATCAAATGCTGTTGTGATTTACCCAAAGTGACTTTGATTTCTCTAAAATTAAAATCACCATCATCAATATATTTGGCTACGCCGTGCGTTTTATAGCTCAAGTTAGGCACTTGATAACTAAAGAAAGCAACTTGTTTAGATGGATGTACGATATTGATTAATTTGTGTCGATCTTGATAGCCACCATATTCGTATTCCAGACTTTGTTTGAGCAAATTCGGAAAATAAAGCGTGGCATAAGGCATACCGCAACCCACACAAACTGATGAATCATAAAGTTCAATCGCTTGTTTTTGGTTTAGACTCATCAGTAAAGCTGAGCCAGTTCCATTGGCTCCTGCACTTGCCTGAACATCTTGCCAATCTTTAGGAACGAGAATGACACCAAGCTCAGGTAAAGCAACCAGTTTGAGTTGTGATGCATGTTCAGCTTTCAACTTAAAATTAAAATGACAGCTTTTTGCTGTACACGATTTAAAGTCTTTTAACAGTCCATCATCGAAGGGATTAGGCGCGGTAACACCATAAAAAGGAACGCGAACATCATTGCTAAAGGAGACTTCACCCAATGCATATATTTGATTCATTGCTTGGCGTTGTTTTATCGTATTTGAAAATTGAGGAAAAATTGGTTCAAATTGACTGACTCCAGCGTGAGTTATTGGAGCAGACAACAGTAATAAAATCGTGGAAATAGAGCATAATAATTTCATTTTTAAAATTTGGTCAAATCAACATGGTTTGAATCTTCTATCTTCTGCAATAATATGATTTAAGACAAGGGTGCCGTAGCCATTTAAACGCTTTACCATACTTTATAAAAATACGAGTGATAAAAAATGAATCCGATGAAAAATATACTTTCTCTTTGCTGTTTTGTGGCGCTAAGTTCTCCTGCTTTTGCGCAGGAAATCAAAGGAATTTCATTTTCGCATCAGGATTGGGAAATATATTGTACCAATACAGGAACATGCCGAGCAGCAGGCTATTCGGATGAATATAGTCATGAGTCTATTGAGCCAGCATCACTCTTACTGACACGTAAGGCTGGAGCAAAGCAAGCCGTCAGTGCTGAATTTGCGTTAGGTAATTTGGAGCAAGAATCTCTATCTCCAGCTAAACTTAAAAATTTACGTTTTTATGTGAATGGAACAGATTTAGGGCAAGTGACTGTTGATGGTGCCGACTTCCCAATCATGGGAAAACTCACTGCCGCGCAGGTCAATGCATTGCTGCAACAAGCCAAACAAAAGACTGATATTGTATTTAAAAACACCAATGTCCAATGGCGTATCTCTGATGCAGGCATGACTGCTGCATTGTTGAAAATGGATGATTTTCAAAAGCGAGTCGGTACGGTTGGGGCACTAATTAAACAAGGCAAAGCAGATGAATCAAAAGTGTTATCTGCTCAACCCAAACTTACTGTGAAACAAGTAAAAACCTCAGATCAGCCATATTTAACTTTAGAACCAACACATAAACGTTATGCTGCCATTCACCAAAACTTAATGGCTGCTCAACCATCACCCCAAGAAGATGATTTCTGTAATGGACTTTATGATTACGATTCTGATGGATCGAAACCTCAAGCAATTCAATTCTACAAACTCACAAATCATAAAGTTTTGGCGATGACGATCTGTTGGCGTGGAGCGTATAACGAAGGATATGGTGCTTGGGTGTTAGATGAATCACTCACGGGTAAAGCAACTTTTGTGACGGAACATGCTTCGGATTTTTATGAAGGTGTAATTCAGAGTGCTCAAAAAGGTCGTGGCATCGGGGATTGTTGGTCAAGTGATGAGTGGGTATGGGATGGTCAGAAATTTGTACACACCAAAGATATGTGGACAGGCATGTGTAAAGGGCTTGCTGCGGGCGGTGTATGGGAGCTTGATAAAATCGAAGCCGTTGTAAAATAAAGTATTACATCAATAAAAATAGCCTAAGGAAATATCATGCTGAATAATAAAATTCATTTAAGTAGGCTGATTTTAACGGTTTCACTCAGTTGTTTTAGTTCTTCAATTTTGGCTGTGCCATTGCAGATATTAGAGTTTAAAAAAGGACAACTCAGTCAGGTTGAGCAGATGCAAATATGTGAGCAACTTAAAGGTGTTTGTCCACATAAAGCGCAATGGCGCATTTTGAAAACTGAGGATCAAAATCTATGGCTATTGTTAGGAAATGATATTGCGCAATTTCGTCTATCGACAACTGGACTTAAATTAACCAATCAGTGGCGTATACAATTAGCACCCTCTGAGGAAATGGAACGGACTAGCCAATATATTTTTCCTAAACTATTTCCAATGACTGAAAACCGTTATGCGATTGCTCAGATTGATACCTTTTCAGAAATGTATTCAGGTGGTGGTGCAGGGATTGAGCGTGCTAATTTTTATGAGTTAAAGGATTCAGGGCAGACACATCGCTTTATTGAAAATTATCCTTTTAGTTTTAATCGCATGATTCGTGCGTGTTTCTCTGAGCGGGATTATGAAACTTCAAAAGGTAAATGTCACGATGAAGATAGTTTGAGTCTAGATATTCGTCCGCTTAAGCCGATGTTGTGGCAATTCCGTTATCGTTATAGTTTAGATGTATCACCAGCATCAGATTCAGGTGAAAAATCATTTAAGGGTAGTCGCAATCTCAATATTGATCTAAACAAAGCACCACAGCAGCCAAATATTCCTGCACATTGGGATTATCAAGGACAAGGTTAAGTTCGGGTTTTACATTTTGCCTAATTTTTTAGGCTTTGAGCTTACGCAATTTACAGCGTCATAACATATGATTTGTATAGTGCGTGGTACAAAGAGACTGACTGCTTTTTGGAACTTTGCTCATGTCTCCTATTTATACCTCATCTCGCCCTAAATTTTCTCATTTGAGTCGTTCTGTGATCATGGCTGCGGCTGTGTTGGGGACAACGCAAGTAGCTATAGCAGGGCCAACAGTTGATCAACTTAGTGATTGTTTGGTGAAAGCCACTACAGCAGCAGATAAAACCACGGTGTTGCAATGGACGTTTACGGCTTTAGCAGCACACCCTGATTTAAAGGGTTTTAGTAGCGTTACACCTGAGCAAAAGAATCAGTTAGATCAGAAATTGGCGCAGGTGTTACAGCGTGTGATTGTTGAGCAGTGTTCGACACAGACTAAGGCTGTGATTCAGGCTGAGGGGATTCAAGCGGTTGGAGAGGCTTTTCAGCAGTTAGGTCAGAGTGCGGGTGAGGATATTGTGAAAGACCCAGCGGTCAGACAACAGTTACAAGGTACCTTACTTTATATTGATTTAAATAAATTGGTCACGACTTTTTTAACACCTGATATTTGGAATAAGTTGGGTGTGTTAAGAGGGAAGTAGTTTTAATCCTCTCCCTAGC
The DNA here is from genome assembly GCF_051390655.1 of Acinetobacter sp. P1(2025). NCBI lineage: Bacteria > Pseudomonadati > Pseudomonadota > Gammaproteobacteria > Moraxellales > Moraxellaceae > Acinetobacter > Acinetobacter sp. P1(2025). The sequence goes on along the minus strand of NZ_JBPKBJ010000006.1, from coordinate 31,445 downwards.
CCTCTTCTTTAAAAAGGAGAGGAGACTTCGCGTATCAATTTAATCACATGATAAAGTCTCCCTTTTTTAAGGTGAGAAGCGAAGCTTTGCAAGTAGAGGGATTTTAAAATTTAAGCATAAAAAAAGAGGTGGAAAGTTGAATGAGTCTTAAGTCATCGAGTTTGATGAATGAAAATAATTTTTTAATTAATAAATAATCATATGCTAAGTTTATATTAGTTATAAGAAATGAGTTGGTAGATAAATGTCAGTATATATACAGCGTGATACAAGTTTTACTGAAAGTGAAAAGTTAGTAAATGAAATAGGAGCTAAATCTTTTCTGAGATTTTGGACATGGCCAAACTTATTTAGAGATCAAGAAGGTGGTAAAGAAATTTGCGATCTTATTGTTGTTTTTGGCAATGACATTTTACTAATTAGTGATAAAGAAATTGAGTTTAAGAGTGAAAAGGGTGAGCTTGTAGGATGGAAAAGATGGTACAAAGATGCCATAACAAAATCATTTAAGCAGACGAAAGGTGCTGAAAGATGGATTAAGACATATCCAGACAGACTTTTTGTTGATAAGAAGTGCACAACAAAATTTCCAATCAATATTGATCTCAGCAAGGCTAAATTTCATCATATTTTAGTTACACATGGTTTAGAAAATATACTAGAAGAAAAATTGGGCTACGGAAGCTTAAGGTTTAATAATGATATTAATTTGGGTGACACTGAACCCTATAACATAGGGAAAATTAACAATGAGCCTTTTGTTCATGTTTTTACTGAAAAAACTTTAAAGGATTGTTTGGAGCATTTTGATACTGCAAATGACTTTATAGAATACTTAAAACTAAGAGAGGTTTTTTTTCTTACAGATAAAGATGTGATTTTAAATGCTGAAGGTGATCTAATAACTTTATGGTATGAAAGTTACGATGAGAGTACACAAGACAGAAATATTTTGTCACATTCAGAAATGAGGAAGGATTCGATCAATTTAAAATATCCTCCTTTTGATAAGTTCATTGATAGACAAGATTTTAAGTTAAGAAAAGAACTAGACAAAAACAGTTATTTTTGGGATGCCTTAATTGAGTCTTTTAGTTTTCATATTTTAAATGGGACTTCTGTTGCAAATGATAATTGGACAGAAATATATGAGATTGAAGAAAAAATTAGAAATATGGCTTTTGCTAATAGATTTCAAAGAAGAATTTTAGGCGATGCATTTGTTGGAATGTATTATAGTTTTAAAAATAAAAGGGGAACAAGACAACTTCTAGTAGATGGATTAGAACAAGCGTATTTATTTTTTTGTTTACCTATCTCAAAAAATTATGGCACGTTAGAAAAGTATCGCGAAGTTAGAAAAATGATGTTAGGTGACTACGCTGTAATTTATAAGTTGAGATATCCAAATATTTCGAGTTTAGTGATGATTGGTTATGCATCTGCAAGAGATGATTCGATTTTAGATACTCGTTTTATTGAAGAGGGCAATGATTTCGGATATATCGATTTTTCAAATTGGTCTGAGGAGGATAATAATCAGGCACAATTAGTACTAGAAGAATATGAAAAGCATAACTTGGTAGGAAAAAACCAGATTACTGAAATGACAGCAGAAGAGTTTAGACCGACCTATAAGAAAACCTGCTCTTAAGCAGATTTTCTTTTTAAAAGATCAGATTACGCAATAAATTTATTCATTAATTTATATATTTAATAAAAATAATCAAATTTTCTTCAATTCTGTAAAATTGTTTAGCTTTTGAGCGCACTTTTTAAAATACCATTTTCGCCAAAGAGTTTTTCGCGGTATTCTGCTTCGAGTTGCTCAGTCTGCATATCCAATGGATCGAAATGTTGATCTCTGACATCAAGCATTTCGATAAACGTACGAGAAAAAATACCTAAACGATTCACACCACCAAATGCTAAATAAAATGCATCTTTTAGTTCTTTGGCTGAAAACTTAATATCTTTACGTTTTAAAATCTGTATCCAATAATCAAAAGTGATTGGCGCAATAAATCGAGCTACTCGAATCAAAGCAGTTTTTCGATTTCTAACCGTATTACCACCAATTGCTTTCAGCGAATCAAAAGCAACAGATTTATGTTCTAATTCTTCAAGCGCATGCCATTCCCAAAGGCTTCGACTTTCTTGGGTGGTTTTCTGTTTGATTAACGGATCAGTCAACAGCAAGCGAGCAAGAGTAGCAGTGAAATGCTCCATCACTACAGTCGCCGCTAATTGCTCAACTTTGGGAAGTTTACGAAATTTATCCAATCTTGCTTTGGTTAAGGCTTCGATTTCGACTACTTCTGGATAATTTGATTGAATCAGATGCTCATTGAGAGATTTATGTTCTCGACTATGAAAAGCTTCTTGGGCAATAAAATTACGTATATCTTCAAGCAATTTTTCATCCGTAATTTGATCACGAACATTACGTACGCTCTCGATGAAGAACATTTCGCCCGGTGGAAACATCGCAGATAAAACTACAAAAAGAGAAGTCACAATAGAATTATCTTCATAGTAAAAAGAAAACTTCTTGTTTTTGTCTAAAGGAATAATCACATTGCGACGGACGATTCGTTGTAGAGATTTTACTGATATATTCATCTTTTTTCCTTGTCATCTGTAGAAGATAATTTGAACAAAATTTAGTATGTATATAGAATCTATCAGTGAATTTATACGGAAAAAAGACGGATTTAAGGATGAGGTTTTTATAATGGTAACTATAAGAAAACCAAAACAAAGTAGGTCTAAAAATACTTATAGGTCTATAGTTGATGCAGGATTTATATCAGTAAAAAATAATGGATTGGATCACACTACCGTGTTGAAAGTTTGTGAGATTGCGGGTGTAGGTTCTGGAAGCTTTTATGAATATTTTAAAAATAAAGAAGCCTTGTTTGTAGAGATGCAACAACACTTTATCGTTGAGCTTGCTAAAGTCATTTACGAGGTCATTCCAACTATTCAGGAAATGGAAATTCCTGAAGCAATTCGATCTATTTTTTTACATATTGGAGAGTTTTTAGCAGCGGATGAGAATAAATATTTTCATTGGCTGAGCGTTTCAAGTAAATACAGTACCGAAGCCAGTCATGTAAAAGCCGTCAAGGCGATCAATACATTAGCGATTGAATATGCGGTGAAACATCCTGAGGTATTGAGAATAAAAAATCTAAAAATGATGGTTTATATTTTAATTAATTCTAGTGTCGCACTGACGATGAATTTCTTTTCATCTCAAAATATGGGTTTTACTTTTGAAGAATTAATTGATTGTCTGATTGATATTACAATGTCCTATATTGATGATGATCGTAATAAGTTAAAAATATAAAAAACCCGCTCTAAAGCGGGTTTTGTTAGAAATTAGATCAGTTTAACCAATCAATTTCTTCATCAATTCATTCACTTGTGCAGGGTTAGCTTTACCTTTAGCAGCTTTCATGACTTGACCAACAAGACCGTTAAAGGCTTTTTCTTTACCAGACTTGTACTCTTCAACCATTTTTTCATTGGCTGCAAGTACTTCTTTGATAATCGCTTCAATCGCACCTGTATCAGTTTCTTGCTTTAAGCCTTTCTCAGCAATAATGTCATCTGCAGATTTTCCTTCTGCTTCCCACATAAAACCAAATACTTGCTTCGCAATTTTGCCGTTAATTGTGTTATCCACAATACGTGCGATCATGCCACCCAATTGCTCAGCAGAAACAGGAGAGTCTGCTAAATCTAGACCTGCTTTGTTTAAAGCACCTGAGAATTCACCCATCACCCAGTTTGCTGAAACTTTACCTTGTTTCGCACCGCCAGCAGCAGCTACAACAGCCTCGTAGAAGTCTGCCATTTCGCGTGACAGCGTTAATACATGTGCATCGTATTCAGTCACGCCGAAGTCAGCAATAAAGCGCTCACGACGTGCAGCAGGCAATTCTGGCAGGGCAGCGCGTGCCGCTTCGATTTGCTCATTTGAAATGATCACTGGTAACAAGTCAGGGTCAGGGAAGTAGCGATAGTCGTTCGCTTCTTCTTTTGAACGCATTGAGCGAGTTTCCATCTTGTTCGGATCGAACAAACGAGTCTCTTGATCAATCTCGCCGCCGTATTCCAAGATTTCCATTTGACGTTCAATTTCAACATTGATCGCTTGTTCAATGAAACGGAATGAGTTGAGGTTTTTCAACTCACAGCGTGTACCGAAAGGTTGACCTGGACGACGCAATGATACGTTACAGTCAGCACGGAAAGAGCCTTCAGCCATGTTCCCGTCAGAAATACCTAACCAACGCACAAGGGTGTGAATGGCTTTGATATAAGCAACTGCTTCTTCAACCGAACGCATATCAGGTTCAGACACGATTTCAAGTAACGGTGTACCTGCACGGTTTAAGTCAATCCCTGACATCCCTTCGAATTGGTCATGGATTGATTTACCTGCATCTTCTTCAAGATGGGCACGAGTCACGCCGATGCGTTTTACAGTGCCATCCTCAAGTTGGATGTCGATATGACCTAAGCCTACGATTGGATTGTCCATTTGGCTGATTTGATAGCCTTTTGGGGAATCAGGGTAAAAGTAGTTCTTACGTGCAAATACTGATGCTTGATCGATATACGCATCGATCCCCAAGCCAAAGCGAATCGCAAGATCAACGACTTCGGCATTCAATACAGGCAATACACCCGGCATCGCCAAATCAACAAGGCTGGCTTGTGTATTTGGGTCTTGACCAAATTCAGTTGATGAACCAGAGAAGATTTTAGACTTGGTCGCCAACTGCGTGTGGATCTCAATCCCGATAACGACTTCCCAACCGTCAATTAATTTCAACTTTTGAGCTTCAGCCATTATGCATTCTCCTCAGCAATTGCCGCACGTTTGGTATGCCAGTCTGTGTTTTGTTGATATTGATGCACAATCGAAAGCAATTGTGATTCTGACCAGTAGTTACCAATCAACTGTAAACCAACAGGCAAGCTGTCTTTATCAAAACCTACAGGTGCATTGATGGCTGGTAGACCTGCCAAGTTCACAGCAAGGGTGTAGATATCGCCTAAGTACATTTCAGTTGGACTAAGGTTCGCACCGATTTTGTACGCAGTCGTTGGTGCAGATGGCGCTGCAATCACATCGACATTTTCAAATGCTTTGAGGAAGTCTTGTTGGATTAAACGACGTACTTTCTGTGCTTTCACATAGTAAGCATCGTAGTAACCTGCAGACAGAGCATAAGTACCGATCAAAATACGGCGTTGTACTTCAGCACCAAAACCTTCTGAACGTGAACGTTTGTAGAGGTCTAAAATGTCTTTTGGATTTTCACAACGGTAGCCATAACGAACACCATCGTAACGTGACAAGTTTGATGACGCTTCCGCAGGTGCGATCAAATAGTAAGTCGGTACATAGGCTTCAGTCATGTTGAGATCAATCTCAACCAAAGTCGCGCCCATTTCCTCAAGCTTTTTCAATGACTCTTCAACGCGGGCTTTAACGTCTGCATCCAAACCAGCGACATTGAAGTATTGCTTTGGAATACCGATGCGTAAACCTTTCACCGCTGTACCGTTTAGGTTAGCAACGTAGTCATCGACTTCTTTGTCTACAGAAGTTGAGTCTTTAGCATCATGACCAGCAATCACATTCATCAAGTATGCACAGTCTTCTGCTGAGCGTGCCATTGGACCACCTTGATCCAATGATGATGCATACGCAATCATACCAAAGCGAGATACACGGCCATAAGTCGGTTTTAAACCAGTTAAGCCGCAGAATGAAGCTGGTTGGCGAATAGAACCACCTGTATCAGTACCCGTCGCAATAGGCGCTAAATCTGCTGCCACAGCTGCTGCAGAACCGCCTGATGAACCACCTGGAACATGATCTAATGCCCAAGGGTTACCTGTCGCACCAAAGTACGAGCTTTCAGACGTTGAACCCATAGCGAATTCATCCATATTCACCTTACCTAAAGTCACAAGACCTGCAGCCTTAGCTTTAGCAACCACAGTTGCGTCATAAGGTGAAATGAAGTTATCGAGCATTTTTGAACCCGCAGTGGTTTTGATCCCTTGAGTACAAAAAATATCTTTATGAGCAAGTGGAATGCCTGCGAGTGCATGTGCATGACCTGCTTTCAAGGCAGCATCTGCGGCATCCGCTTCTGCTAAGGCTTGTTCTGCTGTAACCGTCACATAACTCTTTACTTTTGCGTCAATTTTGGCAATACGTTTTAAATAATGTTCAGTCAATTCACGTGACGAAAATTGGGCTTGTTTTAAGCCTTCAGAGAGTTCACGGATGGATAAGCGATGTAAATCTGTCATATGAAAAATTTCTTTACATTCTAAATATAAAATATGAGTTAATTGAATAGAAATTATTCAATTACGCGAGGGACAAGGTATAGACCTGCTTCTGTAGCAGGGGCTACAGCCTGATATTCATCACGATGATTCGTTTCGGTGACCACATCGGCACGTAAAGGCTGAGGATTGTCAAATGGGCTCTTTAAAGGCTCAACATTATCGGTATTAATGCCTTTTAAGCTTTCCATCATACCAAGGATTTTATTTAAACTTTCAGCATATTCAGTAGATTGCGAGTCGCTTAGTGATAAGCGAGCAAGGTGCGCGATTGCTGAAACGGTCTGTGCATTTAAGTCCGTTGTCTGCTGAGCATCAGATGATGTAGACATAACTTTACCTAATTCAGTATCAAAAAATTGCAAAATATCGTGCGTTATAATAAGCGATTGACTTGTTCAAAGCATCACATTTCGTTAAAGTTGCCACCTTGCATCCATACAAAGTTTAATTGAGAACGCCCCCGTGATTCTAAAACGACTAATTGGCCTGTTTTCGCCGGATTTAGCCATTGATTTAGGTACTGCAAATACACTTATTTATGCACCAGGCCGTGGCATTATATTAAATGAACCAACTGTGGTGGCAATTCGCCATAGCGGTTCGCAAAAAATTGTTGCTGCTGTAGGTCTTGATGCTAAACAAATGTTAGGTCGTACACCAGCGAATATATCAGCAATTCGTCCTATGAAAGACGGTGTAATTGCTGATTTCGAAGTAACTGAAACCATGTTGAATCAGTTCATCGGCAAAGTACATGAAAAGCGTTTGTTCCCACCTGCGCCACGTGTTGTGGTGTGTGTGCCATGCAAATCAACTTTGGTTGAGCGTCGTGCAATCCGTGAAGCAGTATTTAATGCTGGTGCGCGTGATGTACGCTTGATCGAAGAGCCAATGGCGGCAGCGATCGGTGCAGGTATGCCAGTTGAACAAGCATGTGGTTCGATGGTCGTAGATGTAGGTGGTGGTACCACTGAAATCGCAATTATCTCGCTACAAGGTTGCGTATACGCAGATTCACTTCGTATCGGTGGCGATGTATTTGATGAACAAATCATTAATTATGTTCGTAAAGCACATGGTTGCGTGATTGGGGAAACAACGGCTGAAGTCATCAAGAAAGAAGTCGGCATGGCTGTAACAGATGGCAAAACACTTGAAATCGAAGTACGTGGTCGTAACTTGGCTGAAGGTGTACCTCGTGCTATCACTGTAACTTCTGATGAAATTACCCAAGCGATTGCTGATCCATTACAAAGCATTGTAAGTGCAGTTAAATCAGCTCTTGAACAGACACCTCCTGAACTTTCTTCGGATATCGCAGAGCGTGGTATCGTGTTGACTGGTGGTGGTGCATTGCTTCGCAACTTAGATAAGCTTCTTGCTCAAGAAACTGGTCTTCCAGTTGTTGTTGCAGAAGATCCTTTAACTTGCGTGACACGTGGTGGCGGTAAAGTTTTAGAATTCTTTGATAATCCAAACCATGACATGCTTTTTGTTGGCTAAATCATAAGGACTAGGCGGTGCAACCGAATCTTTTTTCAAGACAACCGCCATCTTTTCGCTCATTTGTCATTGCGGTAATTACATGCTTGGTTGTGCTGTTCTTTGACTGGCGCATGCCTTATGTGATTCAACCTGCAAGGGATGTCTTGTATGCCGCGTATAATCCAATTTATGCGCTGGCAAGCTATCCTGTACTGTCGAGAGAATGGCTTAACCAACAAACCAAATCTGAAGCCCAATTGCGCCGTGAAAACACCGCAATGCAAGCTGAACTTCTACAAGCTCAAGTTCGATTACAGAAACTATCTGAACTCTCTGCGGAAAATAACCGTTTAAGAGGGCTTTTGGATACGCCATTAATTATTGATGGGCGTATGCAGATCGCAGAAGTGATTGGAACAGATGCTGATCCATTACGTCACATTATTATTATCAACCGTGGTTCTGTTGATCATCTAAAAGTTGGACAAACAGTTTTGGATGATAAAGGGATTATGGGGCAGTTGGTTGATGTCTATCCGCATAGTTCACGCGTCATGTTGCTTTCTGATAAGGAACATTCATTGTCTGTTCGCTTAGAGCGTACGGGGATGCGAGCGATCGTTTCTGGTAAAGGCGATTTAGGGCAACTCAAAATGGATTATGTCCCAACCAGTGCCAATATTAAAATCGGGGATAAGGTCTTTAGTTCAGGTTTAGGTGAACACTTTCCTGCGGGTTATTTAGTCGGAACAGTGTCTAAAGTGAGTCGTCATACATCGGGTGAATTCGCGGAGATTGGTGTTCAACCAGCAGCACAATTGGCCAGTGGTCATCACGTCGTGATTCTGTTTTCAGAGTCTTTAGCGAAGGAGCAACCTTATGCCGATCGCTAGACTAAATTATGAGAAACGAAAAGATCCACTTTGGATGATCATTATTTCGATTTTGATTGGTTCAGTACTGCTCATCTATCCAATTTCATATGAAGCAGCGGGTTGGCGCCCGCCAATCATGATGATGATCATGTTGTTTTGGATTCTTTATCAGCCTGTATGGTGTGGGGTGTGGTTTGCATTTGCAATAGGGATTTTTACTGATCTATTGCTCGATGCACCACTGGGATTGAACGCACTTAGTTTTGTGTTTATTACGTTTGGAACACGTTATTTTATTCGCGAAAGACGTATTCTCACTTTTGGCAATTCATGGGTAATTGCGATACTTGCGATTATCGCGCATTTGTTGTTTTTATGGATTAGTCAGACTATTTCAGGTACTCATTTCTCAATTGCTCGTCATTGGCAACCTATTTTGACGACAACTTTGGCATGGCCTGTTGTGTATTACTGTTTACATAAATGGCGAATATAATTCTTGCGTCAAGCTCGCCTCGACGGCAGGAGCTGTTAACACAACTGGGCTTGGACTTTAAGGTTCATAGTCCTGATGTGGATGAGACGGTTTATCCTGATGAAAGCGTTGAGTGTTATGTTGAACGCTTGGCTCGTGAAAAAGCCCAAGCTGTTTTAACTCTGTATCCTGATGCAATTGTGATCGCTGCTGATACCAGTTTGAGTTTTGCAGGTAAAATTATTGGTAAGCCTGATTCAAAACAGCATGCTTTTGAGATTTGGACTCAGTTATCAGGTCAATGGCATGACGTATATTCAGGCATATGTGTTGCATCTCGATCTAAAATGTTAAGTGATGTGGTGCGTACTCAGGTTGAATTTATGCAGCTTAGCTCAAGCGTAATGGAAGCGTATTGGGACACGGGTGAACCTATAGGCAAAGCAGGGGCATATGCTATTCAAGGTATTGCTGCGCGATTTATTCCTCAAATAAGAGGAAGTTATAGCAATGTTGTGGGTTTGCCTTTACATGAGACAGCACAGTTATTAGAAAGCGTTAAGGCATTTGGCTAATACACTTTCGGGTATAAGAATTTTTATAAAAGTTTTGAGTTGGTTATGGCAGAAGAATTGCTGATTAATGTTACGCCGATGGAATGTCGTGTAGCTTTAATTGAAAACGGTACAGTAAACGAGTTATTTGTCGAACGTACTGTGAAACGTGGTCTCGTGGGGAATATCTATAAAGGTAAAGTTGTGCGTGTGTTACCAGGCATGCAAGCTGCTTTTGTGGATATTGGTTTATCTCGTACAGCATTTCTACATATCAACGACATGGTTTGGCCGCGTTCACAGCCTACGCCAAATGTTTTCGAGCTATTGCATCCTGGACAGACCCTTACTGTTCAAGTGATGAAAGATATGTTGGGGACTAAAGGCGCACGCCTGAGCACTGATCTTTCAATACCTTCTCGTTATTTGGTTTTGATGCCATATGGAAATCATATTGGTGTATCGCAACGTATTGAACAAGAAGAAGAGCGTGACCGTTTACGCGGTATTATTGAGCATATTCAGACTGAACATAAACTACCTGGTAGCGTGATTGTACGAACTGCAGCTGAAGGCGTGGATGAAGCTTCGATTGCTCAAGATATGTGTTATCTGAGTAAATTATGGGAATTTATTCAACGCAAACAAAAAGAAGTTTCTACACCAGAGCTGATATTCGAAGAACTACCTCTACCTCAACGTATTGTTCGTGATTTAGCTAGCGATGAAACTGCCAAAATATATGTCGATTCACGGGAAATTCATGGCAAGTTGAGTGAATTTGTCCATGAGTTTGTGCCTTCTATTGAAAACCGCTTAATCCATTATCCTGGTGAAAAACCGTTATTTGATTTATATAACGTTGAAGAAGACATCCAAAAAGCATTACAGACGCGTGTCGCATTGAAGTCTGGTGGTTATTTGATGATTGACCAGACGGAAGCGATGACCACGATCGATGTAAATACTGGGTCGTATGTGGGTGGTCGTAGTTTAGAAGACACTGTATTTAAAACCAATATGGAAGCAACACAGGTAATCGCACGCCAACTTCGTTTGCGGAATCTGGGTGGTATCATCATTATTGATTTTATTGACATGCAAGAAGCCGAGCATCGTGCCGATGTCATGCGACAGTTTGAGAAAATGCTAGAGCGCGATCATGCTAAAACCAAAATTACTCAGGTTTCTGAGCTTGGTTTGGTCGAAATGACGCGTAAAAGAACACGCGAGTCTTTAGAACATTTGCTTTGTGAATCCTGCCCAACTTGTCAGGGGCGTGGATATGTGAAAACAGCAGAGACAGTGTGTTACGAAATATTTCGAGAAATTCTGCGTTATGCACGTGCTTTTGATTCGAAGAGTGGCTTTACTGTTGTTGCGCATCCAGCCGTGATTGATCGACTTTTAACAGCAGAAGCCCCAGCCGTCGCGGATTTAGAGCATTTTGTGAACCGCGTCATAAAATTCCAAGTTGAAAATTTATATACGCAAGAGCAATACGATATCATTTTAAGCTAAAGTTGTAACAAGATTTCGCTTAATCCTTGTTACAACTGAAATTTTACTTTCTATCACGAATTTTAAATACTAGAACCATAAGATTAGCCATAGGCATCTTCGGATGTCTTAGCCAACGATAATGAGGTCTATAATTATGAATGTGAGTGAAAGATTAGTGAACCACGGTTTTAAACATGTTTTGGATAGTAACCCAGTAAATACATGTTACATGGTGGATAGCCAAGGTAAAGAAGTGCAGATCACAACTGCGATGATTCGATCAGCCTGCCATCAGCTTTTACAGCGTTGCAGAACGATTAAAAAATAAGGGGCAATTTAAAGCCCCTTAATTTTTTCAGGTCTAACCTTCGGCTGCCTGTTTAGGCAAACTCAAAATTGCGCTTTCAAAGCGTTGAATTTCGTCTTCTAGATGAGTCAGTAAGTTTTGCATTTTAGGTAATGCATTACGGCAAGCAATTAAACCCACTTCTAATTTATCTAAATAACTGGTCATTGTGATATTTAACGCCTGACCATCCATCACAATTGATGCTGGATAAAGTGCATCAAGCTTCGCTCCATTCCAATACAAAGGTTCACGTGGACCAGGTACATTGGAAATCACAAGGTTAAATGCTTGGCGTTTAGGCAACATACCCGAAACAATATTGAGTCCTGCTGGACCATATACAAGCGCACTATAATTCAAAATTTCATTGGCTGTCATACGGCTAAAACGTTGTTTAGAGTTTTGCACGCTACGACGAATGATTTGCAGACGCTCGATAGGATCTTCAATGTGTGTTGCTAGATTTGCCAAAATCATGGTGATGCGGTTACTTACATCAGAATCATCTGTACGCAGTGAGGCTGGAACCATTGCGATAAGCGGTTTCTTTGGTAAGCTTTCATGGCTAATTAGGTATTCACGTAAAGCACCAGCACAGACTGCTAATACAACGTCATTGATCGTCACACCTAATGATTTAGCAATATTACGGAAACGATCAAGCTCAAAAGATTGAGCTGCAAAACGACGTGAAGAACTGACACGTTGGTTTAAAATCGAAGGTGGTGCTTGGAATGTTGAAACGTAATCTGGATTTTTACCAATTTCTTTGAAGATGGTTTGTGAAAGCTCTTGCATGACTTTCGGCGTTACTTCAAGTTGTGACTTGATACCATCCATAATGCCTTTAATTTTACTAACAGATGGTGGTTTTGGTGCTTTTAAACGTTTTGTACGTTTACCCTCAACACACCACAAAGGCACTACATGCTTTTCATTTGGATCTTTAGATAATGATTTTTCAATTAGACGCATACCCGCTACGCCATCGACCATCGCATGGTGGATTTTGAAATACATTGCAAAGCGATTGCCTTCAATGCCTTCAATAATATCACATGTCCAAAGTGGCTTAGCACGATCAATCAATGAGCTATGCTGTTGTGAAATATAAACCAGTAATTCACGAATACGGCCAGGGTTGGGCAGGGCGATATGGCGGAAATGGTGGTCAATATCAAACTCTGGATCTTCTCCCCAAAAAAGACCATTGAGCTGATTATTGAACGGTGGCACAGGAATGCTTTTGGATTGACGAATATCTTGAACTAAGTCATGTACAAAAGTAGGTGACGCATTTTCTGGAATCTCAAATAGAAAAAGACCGCCAACATGCATTGGCTGTTGTCGTTTTTCTAGAGATAGAAAAATGAAATCAATAGGGTGTAATGGGCGCATAGCAGATATAGCCTCTCATTGCATTTTTTCTAAGATACTCTTGGAGCTCTTAATTAGAATTATTGAACCGTTAAACGAAGTATATACGGTTTGTTCTGGTTAAAATATGACTTTGTACACAGTAGTCAATAAAAATAAAACCACTGATGAATCAGTGGTTTTAGTTATTAATCTCGTGATTTTTTATTTTTTGAGATTGCCTGCATGAAGCCCGCATTCTTTGTGGGTCGCTTCTTCCCACCACCAGCGACCTTCACGTTCGTGTTGGTTCGGGAGAACTGCGCGTGTGCATGGCTCACAACCAATGGAAATAAAACCACGTTCATGTAGTGGGTTGTATGGAATTTCCATCATGCGGATGTAACTCCACACATCGGCACTTGACCAGTTTGCAAGTGGGTTGTATTTAATAAGTTGTTTACCTTCACCTGAGAACCCAACGTCAGCTTGAACTACAGGTACATCACTACGTGTCGGGCTTTGATCTTTACGCTGCCCTGTAATCCAACCATCTAAAGTCGCTAATTTTTTGCGTAGAGGTTGTACCTTGCGTACACCGCAGCATTCTTGATGACCATCTTCAAAAAAGCTAAATAGCCCTTTTTCATTGACCAATTGTTGCACTGCAGCAGATTCGGGAAAACAAATTTCAATATTGATATTATAGTGTTTACGGACTGTTTCGATGAATTGGTAGGTCTCTGCATGCAAACGACCCGTATCTAAACTGAAAACACGAAAAGGTTTGCCAATTCGAGATGCGATGTCAATGAGAACCACATCTTCTGCACCTGAAAATGAAATAGCAATTTCACCTTCTTGACTCAAGGCTAATTCTAAAATTTCTCTTGGTGATTTATCTGCATATTCAGCAGCGAGCGCATCTACATGGTCAATAGTCGGAATAACAGTCATAGGTGTTCCTGGCGAAAGGCTTGGGTACAATTGTAAATCATTCTAAGCAAAGCCATTTGCTTGTCTTCGATTTTAATCTTGCAGAATAAAATCGTTTTATTTAACAACAGCGCAAAAAATGAAAATCTTAATGGTATGATACAGCAATTTTTAATCAACATTGGATGCATTCATGGAAATCGTATGCCTAGACCTTGAAGGGGTACTTGTACCAGAAATCTGGATTAACTTTGCCAAGAAAACAGGAATTAAAGAATTAGAAGCGACGACGCGCGATATTCCAGATTACGATGTTTTAATGACTCAACGTTTAAACATTTTAAAAGAGCATGGTTTGGGTTTAAATGATATTCAAGCTGTGATTGCTGATATGGGACCATTTGAAGGTGCAAAAGAATTTGTTGAATGGGTACGTACACATTTTCAACTCATTATTTTGTCAGATACGTTTTATGAATTTGCGCATCCGTTAATGAAACAACTGGGTTGGCCAACGATTTTCTGTCACAAACTTGAGACAGATGAGAATGGTATGATTACGGCATATAAATTACGCCAGCCTGATCAGAAACGTCAAGCGGTGAAAGCATTACATGGTTTAAATTTCCGTGTAATTGCGGCAGGTGATTCTTATAATGATACGACCATGTTGGGTGAAGCGGATCATGGTTTCTTATTTGATGCGCCAGAAAATGTGATTGCTGAATTCCCACAGTTTCCACCTTTGCATGGCTATGAGGCACTAAAACAAGCGATTCGTGCTGTTTCACAACGCGATATTCCAGAATAATTAAAATTTCTAAGCTTTTTATGAAAGGTAAAGGAAATTTAAAAATAAAAGGCGCTTCTAAGCGCCTTTTATTTTTTTACTATTTATTAAAATTTATAACCGATTTTCAAACCATAAGCGATCGCATCATTATTTTCAAACTCAGCTACGTAGTTTGGCGTATTAAATTGAGAACCTGATTGAGCTTTAGCATCTCCTAACCAGAAATACTTTACGCCACCAGCAATAAAGTAATTCGGGGCAGGGCTATATTGAACTCCTAGGCCTACATTCCAATAACCTTCTGTTGGTCCGAGTGTTGTAACTGGGTTACCTGCACCAGAATCCCAACCTACAGATACATTACCAGCCCAATGATCATTGACTTTACGACCTACGCCGGCAGTTACAGAATATTGGTCGTCAGCATAAGCTACTAGGTCAAATCCATCTTTTTTACCAGTTGAGTCTACAACTGGTTTTTGTTGTGATGCAAAACCAAATTTAGGAGGTCGTACTGAGAAATCTTTCCAATTGACCCAACGTAAATTAGCAAAAGCAATCGTATTTGCCATAATTCCTGTTTGGAAATCTAAATTGACCGATTGTGGTGTTGTAATGTCTGTATTCTCATTGGGTAAAGCATTTAGACCATTAAATAACCCAGCACTCTTAAAATGTTCAGTCGTTTCAGCTGAATGCTTTATTTTTGAACGATATGTTGCAGATGCTTTTAACGCAATTTCTGGAATTTGATATGCAGCACCAGCTAACCAGCCCAATTCACCATTTTCCTTAGTAATAAAATTATAGCCACCGAAGGTCGCACTACCCCCGTATGCTGTGCCTCGAAGTTGTACATCGACAGTTACGGTCTGATAGACAGGACCCGCATATAAGTTGAAATTCTTATTTGGCTGAAAACCAAAAATTAATGATAAATTTTGTGTATCAACTTTAGCGCTAGTTGTTTCAATACCATTATGGAATGTACCTTGTCCTGCTAAAGCTGCAGCAGCTGGAGGTAATGTGTTTGGAAGTTTTTCTGGAGTTAGAGAATATTTTGCTTTTGAGCCAAAAGGTTGGTCGTAAATGAAACCAAATGAAAATTGATCTGTAACTTGAAGTTTGAGTGCAGCTTGGACAGTCTGGTACGATTCTGCCATCTCACCGACTGAAGCATTTGAAATTGGTGAACCAATAAATGGATAATTATCTTTGGTTTTTCCTGATACATTTGGATCAAGAACTGAAATACCTGCTTCAAAATAGTTGCCTGCTTGTAAAAAAGGGGCAATAGATTGACCTGAACGGTCTAAAGCTGCCGCAAAAGCTGAAGTGGTTGGGAGTAAGCTAAGTAAAAGAGCGTGCTGAATCGCATTAATCTTCATTGGTATTTTCTCTCATATCACTCTGTAACAAGAATGTTGCGAAAAGTAACATAATTTTTATGGCTCAAAATATTTTACAAATGTCCATAAATGAACTGATAAAGTCATGAAAATTTCTTGAGAAGTGTAGTGTTATATACTATTCGGTTTATTTGTAAATTCTTGTTAAGACTTTGATTAATCATGTTTTTCTATATTTTAAGAATAATCCATAATAAATTTTGAATAGTATTTATTTTTAGCATAGCAATAAAAAAGACCATCAAATGATGGTCTTTTTTTATTGGATGTGTTGATTAGAAACGGTAACCGATTTTCATACCATATGCGATTGCATGGTTATCGGTGAAGTCTGCAAGATAGTTATCAGTGTTAAATTGAGCACCAGATTGAGCTTTAGCATCACCCAGCCAGAAGTATTTCACACCACCAGAGATAAAGTAGTTAGCTGCTGGACTAAATTGAACGCCTACACCAA
This sequence comes from Acinetobacter sp. P1(2025), assembly GCF_051390655.1. Classification (NCBI taxonomy): domain Bacteria; kingdom Pseudomonadati; phylum Pseudomonadota; class Gammaproteobacteria; order Moraxellales; family Moraxellaceae; genus Acinetobacter; species Acinetobacter sp. P1(2025). The sequence goes on along the minus strand of NZ_JBPKBJ010000006.1, from coordinate 14,866 downwards.
GATTCCAATAACCTTCTGTTGGACCAAGTGTTGTAATAGGGTTTCCTGCACCAGAATCCCAGCCTACAGAAACATTACCAGCCCATTGTTCATTTAATTTACGACCAACACCTGCATTTACAGACCATTGATCATCAGTGTAGGCAACTAAATCAAATCCTTTTCCACCAACTGCAGCTGTCGCTGCATTAGCTGCAACACCAAATGCATAAGGACGGATTGCAAAATCTTTCCAATTTACCCAACGAGCATTTGCGAATGCAACAGTGTTCGCCATAATACCTGTTTGAAGATCTAAGTTTACAGATTGAGGCGTAGTGATATCTGTAGAACCTGTAGCATTATTTAAAATCGCTGCGATTGGTCCAGCACCAGCAGATGACTCATCAACATTAACTTTATGTTTAATTTCAGAGCGATATGTAACAGAAGCTTTTAAAGCAATTTCAGGAATTTGATATGCAGCGCCAGCTAACCAACCAGCAGCAGAATCTTCTGGAATATCGGCATTATAGCCACCAAAAGCATTTATCCCACCATAACCAGCACCACGTAATTGAACATTACCTTTTACAGTTTGGTAGACACCACCTGCATAAAGATTAACGTTCTTAATCGGTTGAACACCAAAAAGCATAGAGATGTTTTGTGTGTCAACTTCAACTTTTGTATTGCCTGCAGCATTAGTAAATAATGTTGAATCTTGATATTCAGCATCTGCACCAAATGGTTGATCATAAATTAAACCAAATGATAAGTAATCAGTTAATTGCAATTTGAGTGCAGCATTATAGAACGTGTAATCATCGCCCATATCGCTGATGCTTTGGCTACCTGTTGCAGTAGTTGATTTACCTTCTACAGTTGGATCTAGAACCGAAAGACCAGCTTCAAAATAATTACCTGGTTGGAAAAAAGCTGACATTGATTGACCTGAGCGGTCTAAAGCTGCTGCAAAAACTCCAGTTGCAGGTAGCGTCGCTAAGATCATGGCAGTGCTAAGATGTTTTAATTTCATTTTAAATCTTTCCTTGAATTTCAAGATTTTCTAAGTAAAGAAGCTATGATTGGCACGCCAAACTGATTATTAAATGTATTTGGCTATAACTTCATGTAACAAAAATACCATAATTAGAATAAGAGTAAATGTTCTAAATGAACTATCCAGTACGAATGATTGCATGAAAATGGATAAAAAAAATGCTATAAATAATTATATACATATGTGTTTTTATTGATAATATGATGAAATATATAAAGTATTAGTTTGAATTTTCGTACTCAAATAATTGCATTTTTGCAAAAAAAAAAATTTCTATTAGGTCAAAGATTTTTTGTAAAAAATTAGATTCTATCTACATAATTTGTCATATATGTGCAAATTCTCTGATCAAATAATTTTACATATAAATTTTACAGAAAATTTACGCGGTTCACTTTTTCTAACATAGAGAATTTACGCAGTCAATTTCCATACTAGTGCTGACTTATTTTTTTAATGGCATGTGCTATGTGGGAATTTATTTCCGTATTTATCCTTGCATTGGTTTTAGCCTATCCATTAGGACGCTATCTTGCAGATGTGATGCAAGCTCAACCAATGAGAAGCGATCGTTTCTTTAAATGGATCGAACAACCAATTTATTCCATTTTGAACGTGAAACAAGTGGGTATGAATTGGCGACAATATCTTGGTGCATTTATCCTCAGTAATCTTTTGTTGTTGGGTATAAGTATAGCGATCTTGATGACGCAAGCTTGGTTACCGTTGAATCCAGATCGTATTCCAAATATGAATTGGGATTTAGCAGTACACACAACGATTTCATTTCTAACCAATACCAATCAGCAGCATTATTCAGGACAAGCTCAATTGTCTTATCTGTCGCAAATGACAGTGATTGTTGGTTTGCAATATTTATCTCCAATTATGGGTTTGGCTTTACTAACAGCCATGTTAAGAGCTTTATTTTTACAGCCCAAAGATCAAGCTTTGGAAAATATTGAACCCAAAAATGCGTCACAAATTAATCTTGGAAATTATTGGATGGATATGATCCGACCACTGTTCCGATTCTTTATTCCTTTGGGTTTAGTTTTTTCTCTATTACTGACTTTTCAAGGTGTGCCATCAACACTTTCTGCTGGTCCAACTGCGCAAGTTTTAGATCGAAGTACTGAAGTTCAGACCCAGCATATTCCTCTTGGACCTGTTGCACCAATGGTGGCGATCAAACAATTAGGCAGTAATGGTGGTGGTTGGTATGGTCCAAACAGTAGTGTCCCTTTAGAAAATCCAACGCCATTATCAAATGTGCTGGAGATGCTTGCGATCTTACTGATCCCAATGTCAGTTGTATTTATGCTGGGGCGTTTTGTGCAACGCAAAAAATTAATGTGGATGATTTTGGGCACAATGTTGTTGATGTCATTGGTTTCCACCGTATTCATATTATGGGCTGAAAAATCATCTTTAATCCCAAATACGGCGTTAATGGAAGGTAAAGAAGTCCGCTTTGGAGCTGAAGCCTCTGCATTATGGGGAAGTTTAACCACACAGGTGAATAATGGTTCGGTCAATATGATGCATGACTCAGCTTCACCATTAACGGGTTTGGTTGAGCTATCCAATATGCTGATCAATGCCATTTGGGGTGGGATTGGTTGTGGTCTATTACAGTTCTTTATCTATCTATTTTTAGCTGTATTTATTGCAGGTTTGATGACAGGTCGCACGCCTGAATTATTTGGACGAAAAATTGAAGTCACTGAAATTAAGTTATTGGCATTGGTCATTCTTATACAACCTGTGGTGATTCTTGGTTTGACTGCAATCGCCATCGGTTTTCCATCTTTAACAGGAAATTCAAACCCTGCATCGCATGGTATTAGCCAAGTCTTTTATGAATATGTTTCTGCATTTGCCAATAATGGTTCTGGTTTTGAAGGCTTAGCCGACAACACTGTATGGTGGAATTTAAGTACCAGTGTTGCGTTATTAGCAGGTCGTTATAGCGTGTTGATCATTCCAGTTTTAATTGCAGTCAGTCTCGCAACCAAACCTAAAGCAGATGAGACCAAGGGTTCTTTACAGATTGAGTCGCCTACATTTGCGCTGACCTTAATTGGAATTGTACTGATTTTAACGCTATTGCAATTTATGCCAGTGTTGGTGATTGGACCAATTGCTGATTATTTATCTGTAAAGATCTAGTGGAGCAAGCACCATGAATCTCTCTAATGCGACACAAATGGATATCTTGAATAAAGAAATTATTCAGCAAACCTTTTATAAATTATTACCACAGCATGCCTTTAAAAATCCTGTGATGGCATGTGTTTGGATTGGAACGGTATTAACCATCGTGGCAACGTTGATGGGTAGCACCAGTTTTGGATTTGGTATTTTACTGAGCTTGATCTTATTGATAACCATTTTGTTTGCAAATTATGCAGAAGCAGTGGCAGAAGCTAAAGGGCGTGGACAGGCATCTTCTTTACGCCAAGCCCGTGAAAACTTAATGGCAAATAAAATTGCTGATCTGAATGCTACAGCAACGATGATTTCTGCAAATTTATTAAAAAGAGATGATTTGGTGATCATCAAAGCAGGTGAAATCGTACCTGCGGATGGTGAAATCATTCAAGGTTTTGCCACAATTAATGAGTCGGCGGTGACAGGTGAGTCTGCACCTGTATTACGTGAAGCCAATACGGATCGGTCAGGTGTGATTGGTGGTACCAAAGTTTTATCTGATCAAATTATTGTTCGTGTCAGTAATGAGGCAGGCAATAGTTTCTTAGATCGCATGATTGCTTTGGTTGAGGGTGCAAATCGTCAAAAAACACCGAATGAAATTGCGTTGAGTATTTTACTCAATATCATGACCATTACTTTTATTGTTGTGGTTGCCACATTACCGTTTATTGGTTCTATGGTGGGGATCAAAATCAGTCTAGTGATGTTGATTGCATTATTGGTCTGTCTCATTCCAACAACAATTGGTGGTTTGTTGCCTGCGATTGGGATTGCAGGGATGAACAGAGCCTTAAAAGCCAATGTGTTGGCGAAGTCAGGTAAGGCTGTTGAGGTTGCTAGTGATATTGATGTATTGCTGTTGGATAAAACAGGCACAATAACCTATGGTGATCGCCAAGCAACTGCTTTTTATCCATTGGCTGGTGTGAGTCCAAGTGAATTACGCCAAGCAGCAATGCTCACGTCTTTTGCTGACCCAACGCCTGAAGGTAAATCGGTCGTGAGTTTAGGTAAAGAAATGGGTGAAAGTATCCGTGAACCTAAAGACGCAGAATTTATTCAGTTTAGCGCTTCAACACGGTTATCTGGTGTTGATTTAGCGACAGGGCAAAAGATTCGCAAAGGCGCAGTGGATGCGATTCTAAAATTTACCCAGCAAGAGATTAAAGACAATATTGAGCTGAAAACTCGTGTAGAGCAAGTCGCATCCAAAGGCGCAACGCCATTGGTTGTTGCATCGAATCATACAATTTTAGGTGTGATTGAATTGTCGGATGTGATTAAACAAGGGATTAAAGAGCGCTTTGCATTGTTACGAGAGATGGGGATTAAAACCATCATGGTAACAGGGGATAATCCTTTGACCGCAGCCGCAATTGCCGCTGAAGCAGGTGTAGATGATTATATTGCTGAAGCTCGACCTGAAGATAAATTAGCTTGTATTCGTAAAGAACAAGCCGCAGGAAAATTGGTCGCGATGGTTGGCGATGGAACCAATGATGCACCCGCTTTGGCACAAGCCGATATTGGTTTAGCAATGAACTCAGGCACGCAAGCTGCAAAAGAAGCGGGAAATATGGTCGATCTAGATTCTGATCCAACCAAATTGCTTGATGTGGTAGAAATTGGTAAGCAGCAGTTGATTACCCGCGGTGCTTTAACCACATTTTCTTTAGCAAATGATGTGTCTAAATACTTTGTGATTTTGCCTGCATTGTTTGCCGTTGCGATTCCTCAGCTTGGTGTCTTGAATATTTTGCAATTGAATAGCCCAAGTAGTGCGGTGATTTCTGCATTGATTTTTAATGCACTGATCATTCCGATGTTGATTCCTTTAGCGCTCAAAGGGGTGCAATTTAAACCTGCCAGTGCCTTACAGCTATTGCGTCGTAATATGTTGATCTATGGCGTAGGTGGTGTGGTTTTCCCTTTTATTGCGATCAAATTGATTGACCTTATTGTGTCGTTGTGGATTTAGGAGTGCATCATGAATACATTAGAAAATCTTCCCTTATCGACTGAAGCACAATCCTTTTTTCGGTCTAGTCTGGGTTTAGTACTGGTTGGGTTCTTGGTCGCAGGTGTATTGTATTGCAGTGTGAGTGTATCTTTGGCTCAATTGTTATTTCCAAGACAGGCCAATGGTAGTGTCATCGAGTTAAATGGAAAAATTGTCGGGTCAAGCTTGGTGGGACAGGATTTTGCGAGTGAACAATATTTCCATAGTCGTCCAAGTGCTGTGAATTATAATGTGGATGGTGTGGCGGGCAGTAACTTGGCGGTTTCTAATCCTGAATTGCAAAAGCAAATTAAAGAAAGAACCTTGCAGTTTGCTCAAAACAATCAAATCCTTGAGCAACAGGTACCAGCAGAGATGATCACTGCATCGGGTAGCGGGATTGATCCAGATATTTCACCTGAAAGTGCACTATTACAGGTGAAACGTGTGGCACAGCAACGTGCTTTACCCGAGCAGAAAGTGAGAGATTTGGTGCAACAACAAATTCAACCTGTTCAATTGGGCTTGTACGGGCAGGCACGAGTCAATGTGCTTCAGCTCAACATCGCTTTAGATCAATTGTCATCAACCTCACGTTGATAGAGCTGAGCCTATGCAGATCGACCGAAATAACAAAGCAGATGCATGGTTGGCACATAGCCAACGTGAACAATCTGGACGTTTAACCATTTTCTTGGGTGCGGCACCTGGCGTGGGCAAAACCTTTGCCATGTTGTCGAGAGCACATGAGTTGATGCGACAAGGTCATCATGTGCTGGTAGGCGTGGTCGAAACGCATGGTCGAGCTGATACGGAAGCTTTGATTCAAGGGTTGAATGTTGTTCCTAAAAAGACTGTTGAATATCAAGATCGATTTTTAGATGAAATGGATCTTGACCAAATTCTGAAGTTAAAACCTGAAATTGTTTTGGTCGATGAACTCGCACATCGAAACGTGCCCAATAGCCGTCATGAGTATCGTTGGCAAGATGTGAATGAACTATTAGATGCGGGTATTGATGTGTATAGCACATTGAATATTCAGCATCTCGAAAGTTTGAATGATGTGGTCTATCAAATTACGGGCATTCGGGTAACAGAAACGGTGCCTGATGCATTATTAAAAAGATTAAAAGATATTCGCTTGGTTGATCTGCCTGTACCTGAACTATTGGAGCGTATGAATCATGGCAAAATTTATTTAGCGGATGTCGCTCCACATGCCTTGCAAGGCTTTTTTAAGCCAGCCAATCTTACTGCTTTACGAGACCTTGCGATTCAAACAGTTGCAGGGCAGGTGGATATTGATTATCGGGAGAAATTTGTAGCTCAGGGACAAATTATTCCGATTCAAAATCATGTCATGTTAGCCATCGATGGAACTGAATTTTCTGAAGATTTGGTCAGACGAGCACATCGGATTGCTGAAAGGAGGAATGCAACTTGGAGTGTGATTTCAATTCAAAAAAGCAAGATTGAAAACACGCAAAGCTTTGCTGTCACTAAAGCATTTAATTTGGCACGTAAGTTAGGAGCAGATACCTATTTATTGTATAGCAATCAAATTGCAGCAACGATTTTACAGGCTGCTTATGATTATGGCGCATCTAATATTCTATTGGGCAAGAGCGCTAAAAAATCTTTATGGCAACGTTTATCTTCAGATCATATTGCTGATCAGCTTTTAGAAAAACAACATCCTTTTGAGATTACTTTTGTTCAGCCTTTAAAGTCTAAGTCGCAGGAGTTAAAAAACTCACTACTTGATATGGCTCAGTCTGAGCAGAAATTTAGTGTTGACCATAAAGAATTATTAGAAAGTTCATTCATTATTTTATTGGGATTGATGATTGCTGCGATCAGTGACCGATTTATTGGATATAGTGATTTAGCATTAATCTTTATTGTCACGGTCTTGCTTGTCGCAATTCGAGCAAAAATGTTGATTACGCTTGCTAGCGTATTTATTTGTTTTTTACTCTATAACTACTTTTTTATTGAACCACGTTTCACATTTATGATTAGTGCTGAACGCGGTGTGATTACAATTATTACTTTTATTATTTCAGCACTTTTGGTCGGACGCTTAGCAAATCAATTGCGTGCTCAGGTTTTGAGTTTACGTGCTGCCAATTCAGCTTCACTGCAATTACAGGAGTTAGAAAGAAAGTTATCCAGCTGTGTCGATATTCAACAGGTTCTAAATATAGCTAAGCAACACTTAGAAAGCTCATTAAACGCATATGTATGGCTAAGAGTTGGTACTCAAGTTTCTGGTGAAATCTCGGTTCTAAATGAGAAAGATCAAATCGCGGCAGATTGGGCTCAAAAAAATGTAAAACCTTGTGGACGTTTTACCAATACTTTAACGCAGACAGAGTGGTGGTTTAATCCACTGAATCTTGTCGAGAGTCATGGGGTTATTGCAATTCGCTTTCGGGACCATCCACAGGCACTCAGTTTTGAACTACAGCGTTTGACTGAGTTGATGATCGAAGATATTGCGCAAACCTTGTCTCGTGTACAGTTATCTTTGCAATTGGAAAATTCAAGAGTTGTAGCTGAAACGGAAAAGCTTCGTTCAGCTTTATTGTCTTCAGTTTCCCACGATTTACGTTCGCCGTTGGCGGCAATGATTGGTTCAGCAGACACGCTTAAATATTATAGCGAACAAATGCCTGAGATAGATCGGCATGAATTATTAGATACCATTCATATAGAAGGTGAGCGCTTAGATCGCTATATTCAAAATCTTTTGGATATGACTCGTCTAGGTCATCAAGGTTTGACTTTAAGTCGTGCTTGGATTGGTGTTAATGAGTTAATTACTTCTGCAACTGAACGTTTAAAACGATATCAACCTCATGTAAGCATTAAGACCACATGTGCTGAGGAGCTTCCTCAGTTATATGTACATCCCGCTTTAATTGAACAAGCTATTTTTAACGTTTTAGAAAATGCAGCTAAATTCTCTCCAGATAATGTGCCGATAGAGGTGAACATTCAGCAGGTTGAGAGCTATTTACAGATCGAGATAGAAGATCAAGGTACCGGCATTCCTGAAAATGAACGAGAACAGATTTTTGATATGTTCTATACCATGCAAAGAGGTGATCGGGGTAAGACAGGAACAGGGCTTGGTCTTTCGATCGTAAAAGCGATCATCGGTGCGCACATGGGAAGTATAGAGGCTCAGAGTGGCAGACATGGTCATGGCACAGTTATTCGAATACGATTACCACTACATCAGGATTAAATACAGTTTTTATGCCGCAATTACTCAACTCAGACATGGCGATTCTCATTATCGATGATGAACCACAAATTCGAAAATTTTTGGATATTGCTTTGCGTGCACAAGGTTATCGAGTGCAAGTTGCTGAAAATGGTATGAAGGGTTTAGAGATTTTAGCTACACGAGGTGCTGATCTTTTGATTCTAGATTTGGGGTTGCCCGATATGGATGGCCATGACGTACTGAAAGAATTGCGTCAGTGGTCTGATATTCCAGTCATTGTGCTTTCTGCTCGACCTGATGAAAACCAAAAAATTAAATTACTGGATGCGGGGGCAAATGATTACGTTACCAAGCCTTTCAGTATTCAGGAACTCTGCGCGCGTATGCGTGTCTTGTTTCGTAATAAAGCGCCAACATCAGAGCAGAAGACGGTGTTTAACGATGGGAAACTGTTTGTTGATATTGCTGAACATATAGTTCGAGTTGATAATGAAGAAGTTATTCTAACTAAAAAAGAAATACAGCTTTTGGCATTACTGATTCGCCACCAAGGAAAGATTGTTACCCAAAAACAAATCATGGCTGAGCTATGGGGTGTCAGCCACGAAGAGGATACTCACTACCTCCGAATTTTAGTTAAAAAATTGCGTACTAAGATAGCTGATTCAGCACTCACGCCATCTTATATTTTTACAATTGCAGGCGTTGGATTACGTTTTTTAGATCCAAACTAAGGAAATAACCTGTTCATTCAGTTAAAAAAAGAGAGTTTAAAACTCTCTTTTTTTTTCAATTTTATTTGAGATTTGGATCGCCCTTTTTCAAAAAGAAATGCAAAGCGAGTTTTTGTACCCAAGTTCCGTAGGGTGGATAGAATAATTGGGTTGGGAAAAAGCGCTGACGGGTAAAAATAGTTTTTGCATGCGAAAGCTCTCGGAAACCTTCAACACCATGATAAGTTCCCATACCTGAATTCCCTATACCGCCAAAAGGAGCATCATGGTTGACTACATGCCAACCCCAATCATTGATCGTCACACCACCTGAATGAGTTTGTTTTAAAATATAGTCATGTTCATTGGCATCATGGGTAAAGCAATACAGTGCTAATGGGCGTTCACCCACTTTGATGTAGGTAATCGCATCATCAATCGTATCGTATGCAACGACTGGTAGGATGGGGCCAAATAATTCTTCCTTGAGAATGCGCATATCTGCTGTGCAATTCAATACAAGATGTACAGGCATACGACGAGCATCACGTTCTGGATGATATTCACCACATACAATAACCTCAGCACCTTTAGCCTTTGCATCCTCAAGTATCTCAAGCAGTCTTTTTAAATGACGATCATTGACGATGGAGGTGTAATTGCTATTTTCATCAATTGTGTTGCCATACATAGATGTGAAATGTGATTTACATTGTTCAGCAAACGCAATTACTTTTTCTTTTGGAACAAGTGCATAATCTGGTGCAACACAAATTTGCCCACAGTTGGTCGCTTTTCCATGCAGGATACGCATGGCTGCATCAGCTAAGGGATAATGACGACTCACTAAAGCTGGTGATTTACCGCCTAGTTCTAAGGTGACTGGGGTTAAATTCTCTGCCGCAGCACGCATTACCACACGACCGATCGCGGGTGACCCTGTGAAAACGATATGATTGAAAGGTAGGGTCGTGAATAGCGAAGGATCGGTAATTTCCTCGCCAAAAATAGCGACTTCATCTTCACTAAAAACTTCAGCAAGCATGCGTTTCATAACAGCATTAGTCGCAGGTGTGATTTCAGGTAATTTGATCATGACCCGATTGCCAGCAGCCAAGGCTGCCACCAATGGTCCTAAAGCCAAGTAAACAGGGAAATTCCAAGGTACAACAACACCGACCACACCTTTAGGTTGATATTGGACTCTAAGTCGATTTGATAAAAAAAGTAATTCAGTGCTTCGTTTGCTTGGACGCATCCATTTTCTTAGATGGCGGATCGCATGTTCAGCCTCTAGAACAGAACCAAGTAAATCGAGCAGTTTAGATTCATCGATTGATCGAGAACTAAAGTCGGTATTAATGGCTTCGGCGATGACATCTTGATAACGAATAATTTGCTTTTTTAGCTTAAATAATTTGCTACGTCTTGAATCTAAATCGGGATATGGAAGAGCATTAAATGCGGAACGTTGTTGGTTGAAGATGTTAAAAAGTTGCTCATGGGCAGTATCGCGGTGTCCCTGAGATTCATAAAGATTCATTTTTTGTTCCTTCCATGCGTTATGTCTTTGTTTTATATCGTTTAGGATCAAACTATATATGATTATAATTAAAATTATGATTTTAGACAGTATTCTTTTTTTGATTGTAATGTTATCCGTTAGAATGTTTTTTAAGGATTGTTTTAAATAATATTTTTATTATAAAAATATAGATTTTTAATAAATAAATCTTTTTTGGATTTTTATTCTTTTTTCGGGTGTTAAATAATTGTTTGAATATTAATCTGGTCTCTGTTGTGTGTTATTTATTCATTATATGTGTTTTTCTAATTAGGTTTATTTATTTTAATTGTTATATTAATAAAATAGTTAAAAAATAACCAATATTTGCACTATTATATTGCATAGATGTGGTAAATATATAGTATTTTTAAATATTATTTTAACTAATTTTTTATCATTTGGTCGTATTTGTTTTTATATAAAAGTATTAAAATCAATAACTTGTTTTTGATTGTTGATATTATATGTTTTTTGTTTATTTTTCATGTGAATGTATTTGTTGATTGTTATAATAAAATTAAATGAATTATTTTGATTTCTATCGCATAGAATCTCGGCTGGGTTAGGAGTTAACCAGTCACAATATTAATTATGCTAAGGATTGCTTAAAATGCTTACTTTTTTAGGTATTAGCATGATCATGTGCTTTATGTATTTGATCATGTCAAAACGTCTTAGTGCGTTAGTTGCATTAATTTTAATCCCATTCTTATTTGCAATTATTGCATGGGGATTGGGTTTTTATTTTGAAAGTCTTAGTCATATTCAATTAGCCGAGCTCGGCAATACCATGTTAGATGGTATTAAAAAACTTGCACCAACGGGCGTAATGCTTCTTTTTGCAATCCTTTATTTTGCATTGATGATTGATACAGGGTTGTTTGACCCATCGGTTAGATGGATTCTGAAGAAAGTCAAAGGTGATCCACTCAAAATTACCCTAGGAACTGTTTTTCTAACCTTATTGGTTTCCTTAGATGGTGATGGTTCCACGACATACATGATCTGTGTTGCAGCCATGATGCCACTATATAAACGTGTTGGCATGAATCCACTCATTATGACTTGTTTGATGTTGTTGTGTAGTGGCGTTATGAATCTTACGCCGTGGGGTGGTCCAACAGCACGTGCCGCAAGCGCGTTGCAAGTGGATGCAAGTGAAGTATTCATTCCAATGATTCCCTCGATGATCGTTGCGGCTGCTTGGCTATTTTTCTTGGCTTATCTGTATGGTATGTACGAACGTAAACGTTTAGGTGTTATTGAGCTGGTAGATATTAGTCATGCTGATGATATCTCGATCTCAAAAGACCCTGATGCGCAACGTCCACATTTACGCTGGTTCAACGGTATTTTAACCTTGTTGTTGATGGCATCTTTGGTGAAAGGGATTTTACCGATGTCGATCTTATTCATGCTTGGTTTCTGTATTGCTTTGGTTGTGAATTATCCATGCGTAAATATGCAGAAAAAACGTATCGCGATGCATGCAGACAGTGTGCTTGCAGTCGTGGGTGTGATTTTTGCGGCGGGCGTATTTACGGGCATCTTATCGGGTACAGGTATGGTTGAAGCGATGTCGAAAGGCTTCGTCGCGATTATTCCACCAAGTATGGGACCTTATCTTGCACCGATTACAGGTGTATTGAGTATGCCACTCACATTCTTTATGTCGAATGATGCTTTTTACTTCGGTGTGCTACCGATTTTAGCTGAAGCGGCTTCGCATTATGGTATTCCACCTGTTGAGATTGCGCGCGCATCGATTATTGGTCAGCCGATACACTTATTATCACCACTTGTTCCTTCAACTTATTTGTTGTGTGGTTTGGCAGCTGTGGAATTGGCAGATCATCAAAAATTCACTTTGAAATGGGCATTTATTACCTGTTGCGTATTGATGGGTAGTGCTTTGATTTTCGGTGTTTTCCCTTTTTATCATATGTAATTAAATTCTCGGAAAACTCATGTGTTGATTGAAATACATGAGTTTTCTCAAGTACTCACAATTCTTTTTTAAATCATAATTTTGCTGATATCAGCGAAATATGGGTTCTTTTTGTATTTTTTAGATGGTTAGGATGACTAGAATGAAGATGAAAATTGTATGTGCAGCGATCTTAAGTGTTGTCACTAGTTCAACATTTGCAGCACCAAAACTCTATGGTGAGATAGATGCAAGTTTAGATTATTTACCTGAAAATAATGCTAAATCATCTGATCGCGATGTATGGAAAATTAATAGCAATAGTTCATTTTTAGGCATTAAAGGCGAAGAAAAATTATCTGATCGTTTGAGCGCTGTCTATTTAGCAGAGTGGGCATTTTATGCTGATGGCGACAAGACTGATTGGTCTCAAAGAAATCGTTATATTGGTTTAAAAGATCAGCATTTAGGTACTATTAAAGTCGGTAAGCATAATACTCCGCTCAAAGAGTTATCCAGTCCTGTCGATAGTTTTAATAACTATATAAGTAATAAAGCCGATATCACAGGCATTATGACAGGAGAAAATCGTGTCAATAATGTGGTGGTGTACGACTCTCCAGAGCTAGCTTTTCAAGGCGGTAATATTGAAGCCAGTGTTTTGTTGGCTACAGGTGAGAGTCGAGGTATTGAAGATGATAAACGCGGTGGTGTAAATACGGCTGGACGTGGATTAGGGGATGCATGGTCTGCTTCTTTGAGTTATAGCCATCCTTTATTTTTACTTGGCGTTGGTTATGACAAAGCTATTCCAAGTGATTTTTTGGGACACGGTTTATTAAATGCAAAAGATACAGAAACCAATGTAGATGAGGTTTTTGCAGCGGCAAATACATTGCGATTAATTGGTCGAATCACACCTGTTGAGGGATTGATGATCAAAGCGCTTTATCAAACTTCTGAAGTTGAAAATAAACTTGGAAATGATGAAGCTGCTGCAAATATTGATGATTCTAATGGTTGGTTGATTGGTGCTGAGTACAAAGTACCAAATTATGCCAATTGGACAGTCAAAGCTCAGTATAGTCAGAATTCAACTTCATTTAAAACAGAACAGGCAGATTTTGATGCTCAGCAAATCTTGTTGGGTTTAGATTATGCTTTCAACAAACAAGTTAAAGTCTACGGATATACAGGTTATTCAACTTTTGAACAGGCTGATGCTAAGGATAAGCAACCTGTTGTGGGTACTGGCTTAGAATTTAAATTTTAAATCGATAAGACATTCTTGCAAATAGTTCTAAATGTTTCTATTTGCAAGAATAATTCTCAGTTACAAAAGTAAGTTTTTGATATCAATAATAATGTGAATAGTAAAGTATAATGATTTCATCATTCTTTCATCTTACTTGCCTACATTAAAACGAGTTTCTTTGTGATAGATATCAAGACCGTGGATAAACATAATATGATCTTTGAGGAAACAAATATTTATTTGTTTCATAGTATCAATTCACTTGCGACCCAATTCCCTATCATAGACAAGATCGCAGTTTTTTTAGCGGATGATCTAAATACTGTTTTTATCAGTTTGCTGGTTTTGATGCTGGTTCTAAAATGGAAAACACATCATCTAATCTTTGCTAAAACCTTATTTATAGTGCTTATCTCTTTGATATTAAGTGACTTAATCGAATATTTTTATCATCATCCACGTCCATTTCAGTTGGATTTAGGACATAAGCTGATAGGGCATGGCTTGAGTTCATCTTTTCCTAGTCAGCATACGCTAACCGTTGTCATTATTGCATTTGCTTATCTACTTGCTGGATTTAAGACAATTGGAATTATTGGCTTGTTCGTCAGTCTGGTTGTTGGTTTATCTAGAATTTATGTCGGTGTTCATTTTCCATTTGATGTGGTTGGTTCGTTTTTAATCGGTTTTTTACTGGTTGTTTTTAGCAACTATATGTTGAAAGAAATGAGCTTGCGTATAAGACGAATGAGGCTACAGCAGTTGTTTGATTAAATAGAAAATGCGATTTAATATTAGACTTCTTGCAAAAATCAAAAAACGATCAACGTTTTGTTTGTTTTTTATCCACATTAAAAAGTCATGTTCTACTATCATGAGTACATGAAATATGAAAAAGTAAAGATGCT
>NZ_JBPKBJ010000005.1:0-95190 GCF_051390655.1 Acinetobacter sp. P1(2025) | reverse complement strand
TGGGTTATGTATCACCTTTTGAGTTTGAAGCAATGTACTATGATAAGATTAACCCGTTAGGTCAGGTGGCCTAACTTAAATAAAAAAGTCTCCGACAAACCCGGTACGGTTCATGATAATCAATGGTACAGTCAAAGTCAGCTTGGCCCAACCTGAAAAAGCAGGGATACGTCTGTTGGCAGATTTCCTCAATCAGTATTGTGCCTTCGCTAAAGCTCAAACGCAGACTCAAAGTCAAAACCTCAATACGATTACCAATCTACAACCCATCATGAAGCTCTATGCCTACCTATTGATGGGGTGGAGAGGAGAGTGGAGCCAATCCACAAGAACCTTGATAACACAATTGTTTGACCGAGACATGGTTCATCCCAATGACCAACAGTTTCTCAAACAGATGATGCAACAGAATCATCAATTCGACTTTTTTGATATCTTGGATGAAATCACACTGATTCAGCACAGCCTACCTCCTTCGTTAAGCCTTGCTTTGCTCGAAGAAGTATTGGTGTTAATGAATAAAAGAAACTTTGACGCTGAAACAGCACGCAGCCATTTCTTTCAGATCAGTACAGCATTCAATGTTGAGCAACAAACAGCATTCGCCATACTGACCAAGTATCCTGCATATACAGATACCCAAGCTAAGCAGCATGCTCCTCAATCTTCCATACCGATCCATCAGCTGACACCCGTACAACTCGCTGCCTGTGAGTTACTTGATATCACCCCTGAACAATTAGATCGACCAAGCCTCACGCTTGCCTACCGTCGTAAGATGGCTGACTTCCATCCTGACCAATACCAACAATTACCTCCAGCAGTGAGGCAATTGATTGAACAACAGGCGCAGCAGATCAATCAAGCACGCAGTTGTTTAGAAGCTCTGCTAGCGTCGCTTTGACGGAAAATCAAAATAAAGAAATTTCAGATACATATTACCTATTTGAACAACCAGCACCAAGCGAACGCAATGAATCGCTGACGACTGTCCAAACACAAATCAAGCCTTATCAAATAGAGGATAAAATAATGATGAATAAATTGAAGACTTTCCTATTGCCTGTACTACTCATACTTCCTTTGAGCTTATCGGGATGTGGTACTGAATTTAATCCTGAACAAATGGAAGTTACGCTCAATACAGAATATAGCCCAGGCGGATTATACGATCGGACTTATGTGATCCTCACCATCCGTTCACTCGATGCAAATCCAATCACACTGAATAAAGTGGATGTGAATAATGGCCGTTGTGGATATACCGCACGCTACCGTAATCCCATTCAATTACCAGCACATTTCCAAATGGGCCAAGCCTTAGAGTTATATTTAAACTGCTCTTACGAATCGATTGTGAAAGTTGATATTGAAACAGATCAAGGTGCAGCAAGTTATCGCTTTAAATAACACGGCAAAACTCAGGACGAGTATCACTGTATAGCGTAAAAGCAAGCAAACAACCATGCCCAAATTGGGCATGGTTTTTTTATGCCTACAGAGAATGCTTGTCATCACTTTACTCACTACGAGGACACTCATGATGAATCCCGTACATTGTCCTTATTGCCATTCAGATCAAGTGATCTTGAAAGCCACACAAGCGCATGGCCCTCAGTATTTTGAAAAAATCCTAGAAAATTTCTCACCCTTCACGATGGCTGTACTTGGAATAAAGCTGGCAAGAAGTGCGGGCATTCCCCCCTATGTCGGTGGATTGATTGGTGTAGTTGCAGGGGGCGTATTGATCTTGGTCAGTCAACATTACTTTTATCGACATTACCACGCGGCTCAACATTACCAATGTTTGCAATGCGGACAAAGCTTTGCCGTGGCTGATTAAAGAATTACCGCATTCATCACTGTCTCAACGCTAGCTGCAACAACCCTTGCTGCAACACCCCTAAACACACTGCATTTTAAGTTTTAAACATCACATCTTTATTTTTATAGAGGAATTCTGCTCATGGCACATTTAGTTGAAACAATGGCATTCACAGGTCAAACCCCTTGGCATGGATTGGGAAATCAACTCACGCCCAATCAACCCATCGAAGTTTGGGCACAACAAGCAGGTATGGATTGGCGTATTGAATCCTCTGATGTCAGTTACATGGCGAAAAACCAACGCGGACAAAACATCATCTTACCCTTTGAAGAACAACGAGTACTGTATCGCTCAGATACCCATGCACCTTTATCCGTGGTGAGTCAGCGCTTTCAAGAAGTACAACCCAAAGACATTTTAGAGTTTTATCGTGATCTGACTGAACAATCAGGCTTTGAGCTGGAAACCGCAGGAGTACTCAAAGGTGGGAAGAAATTCTGGGCATTAGCCAAAACTGGACAGACCTCAGCACTGAAAGGCAAAGATGTCAGCAATGGCTATATTCTTTTAGCGACGGCGTGTGATGGTACCTTGGCGACTACCGCACAATTCACCTCTATTCGTGTGGTCTGTAACAACACCTTAGCCATTGCACTCAAAGCACAAAACGCTGGATCGAACAACACAGGTGTGGTTAAAGTCCCGCACAGTACTCGTTTCGATGCGGAAAAAGTCAAACAGCAATTGGGCATTTCAGTCCGAGCATGGGATGAACACATGTATGAAATGAAGCAACTGAGTCAACGTAAAGTAACGCAACAAGAAGCAGCCGCTTACTTTGATGCGGTATTTAACAATACTAATCTGAGTATCGCTGAACAGGATGAAAGCATTATTCAGTTTTATCGAAATGCAGCCATGCCGAATCAAACAAACTCATCAAAAGCCGACAATAAAACCGAACCGAATGGACGTGCCATGTCAAAAGTCATGACTATGTTTAACGGACATGGACGAGGGGCAGAACTCAGTTCAGCCAAAGACACAGCCTATGGTTTACTGTGCGCAATCACGGAATTCACTGACCACGAAAGACGAGCGATGAGTACAGATCATCGACTCGATTCAGCATGGTTCGGAGCGGGGGCAGCGATTAAACAACGTGGCTTAGAACAAGCACTCAGAATGGTGGCATAAATTCAGTTTCAGTTAAGCAAGCTATATTAGCCTAAGCAATAACACCCTTCGCCACATTCTTCAGATGTGGCTTTTTTTATGCCTGAAATTTAGCTTTTACGATTTTATTCATACAGGAATATTCATAATGAATAGTAATACTCAAATTCAAAATACTTTAAACCATCTACCCTTATTGCCTTATGTACCTCAGCTTAATCCAACCCCACCTACCCAACAGGTCGAAGTAGGCACCCGAAGCAAACGTCATTCATCCAATCCAGCTCAAACTAAACAACCACGCAAAAGCAGAACACCTGTTGCTAAACGCTTAGCTAACACCAAGCAACTCAATTACCAGCAATGGCTTGAAGTCAGAAAGCAAGGCATTGGCAGCAGTGATGCTGCAACGGCCTGCGGACTGAATCCCTATATGTCGATGCTCGAACTCTGGATGATTAAGACAGGACGCATGCAACAAAACATTGAAGATGAAAGTGCAGGCTATGCACCGTTGTATTGGGGGAAACAGCTTGAACCTTTGGTGGCTGAATACTACAGCATGCATACCAACCATAAAGTCCGTCGAGTTAATTCCGTGCTACAACATCCTGATGAAGACAAACACTTTATGTTGGCGAATTTGGATTATGCCGTAGTCGGTAGCGATGAAGTGCAGATTCTAGAATGTAAAACCGTAGGGGAATATGGTGCAAAGCTTTGGCGGGATGGTGTACCACTGTATGTACTGTGCCAAGTGCAGCACCAACTGGCGGTAACAGGCAAACAAGCGGCACATATCTGTGCCTTGATCTGTGGACATGAAACCAAAATCTATAAAGTGACAAGAAATGAAACCGTGATCCAGCACATCATCAATGCTGAACGTCACTTCTGGCAATGTGTGGAATCAGGTATTCCACCGAGTGTCGATGCTTCGGATTCCGCTGCTAGAGCCTTACAACAACTTTATCCAGAGCAGATACCTCTGACCGTAGAAGACCTCAGCCAAAATGAACAGGCTAACTATCTCTTTAATCAATTACTTGAGGAGCGGCACAAAGTTGAACAACACCAACAGTATTTCGATGAATTAAAACATCAAATACAAATGATGATGAAAGATGCAGAACGTGCTGTGTTTACAGGTGGCTCAGTGACATGGAGGAAGTCACAAGACTCTATCAGCTTAGACACTAAGGCTTTATTGAAACAATACCCTGAATACCTCCAGCAGTTCCCACAAACTAAAGTGGGTACACGGCGTTTTCAGATTTATCCGAATGGTGGATAACTCATTCTTTATCCACAATGTAAAAGTCAAAAATAATGAAAGCATGACCAGTAGTATTAAAGTCATTCATTTGAAAGCATGGTTTTAACTGTGCTTTTATATTTCAACATCTCGTTTCAATAGACCACACAAACAACTAGCTCAGATTAAGAAACCCTACGTCCTCTGGGAACGTAGGGTTTTTTATGGCTTAACTTTTAAACTCCATAGAGGATACATTATGATCAAAGGTCTCGCAATTACACCACCCGTACTAGGTCGTATCAGTATTGGCAAGGTCGTGGAAAAGAATGGTAAGCGTGTCCCTGAAAAAGATGATCAATTTACTATTACCAGCCAAATCCAAGGAAAAGATGGGTGGATTAAGCACCCCTTGGATGAACAACTACGAGCTAAAGCACCGAACCAAAAACTCAGAAGCATTCCAGTGCGTATGATCTTTAACGATCCTGAACTAAATTTAAGGGCAGAGTACAGTCTGTTTGACCGACAAACTGGACGATTAATCTGCTCAGGCAATGGTGAAACCTGTCAGCGACTTGGACAAAATGGCATTGAACAACATCCATGTCCATCACCTGATTTATGTCCGTTGGCTCAAGGTGGACTATGTAAACCTTATGGCAGACTTTACGTCAATCTCGATGAATCGGATGAATTCGGTACATTCATCTTTAGAACCACAGGTTTTAATAGTATTCGAACTTTGGCAGCACGATTACGTTATTACAGCTCGGCTTCAGGTGACTTGCTTTCATGTTTACCATTGCAACTAATGCTAAGAGGCAAGAGTACCACTCAAAGCTACCGTACCCCGATCTACTACGTGGATTTAACCTTAAGGGATGGCACAAACCTGAAAGATGCGATTAGTTCAGCCAATCAGATCGATGAACAAAGCAAGGCAGTAGGATTTTATCAGGAGGCGTTGGACCATGTGGCACGGCAGGGTTATGGCAATGCCAGCTTTGAGGTGGGAGGTGAAGAGGGGCTGGATATTGTTGAGGAATTTTATACAGATGAATCAAGACCAGAACAGTCTCAACAAACACATGACCTGAGCCATGTGCAGGATATTCAGAAAGGCTTGCAGCAGTCGGTGCAGGCTTTGAATTGAAATGAATTTAATTAGAAAAGAGTACTCGTACTCTTTTTTTTTTGCAGATTTTGGTCTATAGATAAGAAGATATTCACTTCTAGAATATCTAAGAGATGGATTTACTTTAATAACGCTTTTTAGTATTTTGTTAGCAAATCAGAAGTATGTCCATCGTTATGCGTTCAAGTAGGTTGTCTAAGCTTATACTCGCATTTATCCTGTTCTTGTTTACGATAACAATTACGGGAGTTCATGCGTGGGCACCTGTTTTACTTGAAAATATTGAACACCAACATGAATTAAGTATTGTTGTGGAAGATGATGCATCTAGTCATTGGTCTTTGCAGCACTCAAAGGATTCTCCCAGAAGTACTGCTGATCATGAGGCAGAAGTACATAGTTGGAAGAATTTTGATGAGCCAATCTACCATCACTCGGTGAAGCCTATTTCTTCTGATAGTGATCTAAGCATAGACCCTGTGTTTATTCTAAGTTTTATCACTGCTCTTATTTTTCTGTTCTTAAAGTTATCTGAACATCAGATTCGGGTATTTGACTTTAGAAAAAGAATATTTATTTTACGTAATTCTTATACCTATACAAAAGCTCTTATTGTTCTAAGAAATTGATTTTTCTATACAAAAAATAATTCTTCATTTTTTTGTATAGGTAAAGTCATGTCTAAAATTTATCAGCTATTTCTTAGCTGTGGTTTTGTAGTAACGGCAGCAAACGCATTTGCGGAAACGAATTATGCTGAACTACAAAAGCAGGTAATCGCAAGTGATGCTGTACTCAATAGCTTACAGCAGTCCGAGCAAGCTTATGAAATAAATCAAAAGTTTGCTGGTATATTAAATAATCCGACTTTCAATGTGGAGTTGGATAATCTCGGTAATTCTAAACTGAAGGATTTGGATGGCCCAACAACCTTGTTGGGACTGTCACAAGAGATTCCTCTCAGTAATAAACTTTCCTTGAGAAAACAGATTGCGAGTTTTCAAGGTGATCGTAATGAGTTCGAAATAGCAAAACGTCAGGCTGAACTCAAAGCAGATTTAAGAATCTGTATGGCGAACTGGTATGTAGCTACTCGGCGTGCTGAAATTTATTCTTCTGAGAGTAAATTGAATGCCAGACAAGCTAACGTTCTTTCCGAACGGCTTAAGTACGGGCGAGTAATTCCTTCCGATGCTCAACTAAGCATAGCACTTTCATCTGAATCGAAATTGCGCCATCAAAATGAAGTGAAGAAGATTCAGTTCCAGAAAAATCTGTGCTCTAAGTTCACTTCCAACCTGCCAAGTAATGCATTGGAGGTTCCGTTAAGCTTTAATTTCACAAACAAAATAAGTTTGTCTGAGCAAGAAGCAACACTGAATTCGAAGCTGAAAAAGACTCAGTTTGAACTGGCCCGTAAAGAAGCAATACCAGATATTACTTTGGGAGTAGGGGTTAGGAACTACCAAGAAACCAATGACAAAGTCTTCCAAGTTTCAACGTCAATACCTCTCAATGTCTTTAATCGAAATAAGGGCAATATTGCGATTGCTCAAGCAGAGCATACGAAAGCAGAAACACAGTCTGTGCTTGTGAGTCGTAACTCTAAAATTGAATTGGAAAACAAATCAATTGAGGTTTCAAATTTAATTGATGCGATTAAGCAATATGATCAAACCGTTTTGCCCGCAACAAATGAAAGCCTGCGAATTGCAGAGATGGGTTACCAAGCAGGGAAAAACTCTTTACTTGAGTTCAATAACATCAAGCAAATTTGGCTAGACAAACATCTTGCTCGATTCGATTTGTGGTTGGCTTTGCAGACAGAAATTGCAGAAGTCGAGCGCAACTACATTACTCATTTAGATCAAGAATAAGGGCAAGAATATGAATAAACAAACCAATACATTGATTGCAACTGGTGTCGTTGCCTTACTTATCGTCTTATGTGCTATTGCTTGGTATAAAACCGGAAATAAGACACAAGCGAGTGGACATGGTGAGGTCGCCGAAGAAAAAGTAGCTGTAGCTGGAGATGAGAAAGGACCACACGGTGGTCGTTTGTATCGAGATGGAGATTTCTCTGCTGAGGTTAAGATATTTGAAGAAGGAGTGGAACCACACCTACGTGTTTATGGGTATTTGAAAGACAAGCCACTTAAACCTGAAGACTTAAAAGCGAATATTTACATTAAGCGTTTAGATGCTGAGCAGAATATTCAATTTAAACCAGAGAGTGATTACTTGATTGGAAATGAAATTGTCTATGAGCCACATTCGTTTCTAATGGTTGTAAATGTCGATTATCAAGGAAAAAAACATACTTGGAAGTGGGATACGAAAGAAGGTCGTGTCACCATGTTAGACAGTAGTATTAAGAGCAGTGGTTTAGAGCTTTTAAAAGTTGAACCAATGATGTTTGAAAATGCTTTGGAACTGAAAGGTGAATTGAAGTTTCCTGATAATTTTGAAAGCCTTGTTGCACCAAAAGCCAGTGGAACACTGATAAAAACCTACCGTAATATTGGGGATAAAGTAAGTCAAGGAGACTTACTTGCTGTTGTCCAAAGCCAAGATTTAATTCGTTTTAATGCGGATCGTAAAGTTGCTTTGGATACTCTACGGTTTGCTCGCCAAAAAATGGAACAAGAACGAGCATTATGGCAAAAGCGTGTATCACCTGAGATTGATTATATTTCTGCAAAGAGAGATTTTGATGCTGCTCAAACTCGTGCAAATGAGTTGAATAACTTAATAAGCTCTTATGGCGGTTCAGGTAATGGAACAGTTGAAGTTCGTGCAGCAATGTCAGGAACAATATTAGAAATCCTTGGTGCTGTTGGATCTAATGTAAGCTCTTCAACCCCTATTTTTAAAATCGCAAATACTTCGCAACTCTTGGCGGTAGTAAATGTTCCTGCTGACAAGCTTAATGCTATAAACCCTACAAACAGAGTCAAAGTTAAACCTCAAAGTCCGACAGGCACAGAAGAGGCATTGGGCAAGATCAAATATATTAGTGATGTCATCGATACTAAGACACGTACAGCGCAAGTATTTATTGAGATACCAAATCAGTTTAAGTGGCGTTCTGGACAGTTAATTACGGCTCAAATATTTGAAAATCAAAGTCAAAAGCCAATGGTTGTACGTGAAGATGCGTTACAGAATTTCCGTGATTGGGACGTGGTATTCATTCGTGTTGGTAACGATTTTGAAGCTCGACCTCTGGAGCTTGGCGATAAATACAATGGGTATGTGGAAGTTAAATCTGGATTACGAATAGGACAGGTTTATGCCGCAGGAAATTCATATCTTTTAAAAGCAGAGCTAGGTAAATCTGGCGCTACTCATGACCATTAAGGGGAGTAGCGAATATGTTTGATCAGATTGTTAAACTCTCGATTAAGAATCGTTGGCTTGTACTCATCGTATTCCTATTTGTCGGTGCATTGGGGGCTTATAACTATTTTAAGCTACCAATTGATGCTGTTCCCGATATTACGAATGTACAAGTTCAGATTAATAGTGAAGCTCAAGGACTCTCTCCAATGGAGATGGAGTCTCAGGTGACTTATCCTATTGAAACGGCTTTGGCTGGTATTCCAAATTTAGACTATACCCGATCAGTCTCTCGTTATGGCCTGTCACAAGTGACGGCAATTTTCAAAGAAGGGACGGATATTTATTTTGCCCGACAATTAGTGAATGAGAAGCTACAAGGGGTGACACCAAATCTTCCCGTTGGAATTGCAACTTCTATGGGGCCTGTTTCTACAGGACTTGGCGAAATCTTCATGTATACCGTTGAAAATGCCAAGAACAATCCTAATCCACTTTCACCAACGGAATTACGCACCTTACAAGACTGGGTGATTAAACCTCAGCTTCGAAATGTAGAGGGTGTTAATGAAATCAATACCATTGGTGGTTATCTCAAACAATTTGTAGTTCAACCTGATTATGCTTATTTACGTAGCATAGGGCTGGATCAGAAGGCAATTTTAGAGGCTATCTCTAAGAACAGTATGAACAAAGGCTCGGGATATATTGAGAAAAATGGTGAACAGTATTTAATTCGCTCTGATTCTCAAATTAACTCGATTGAGCAAATCCAGAATATCCCAATTACGACGAGCAATGGTTATATCCTCAGATTGAAAGATGTTGCCAAAATATCGATTGGTCACGAATTACGTACAGGTGCTGCGACTAAAGATGGGCAAGAAATTGTACTGGGTACAGCATTCATGCTTATTGGCGAGAACTCACGAAATGTTGCTCATGCTGTTGATCAAAAACTACAGCAAGTTCAAAAATCATTACCAGAAGGTGTAGAAGCAAAAGCCGTCTATAACCGTACAACTTTGGTTGATGCAACGATACAGACGGTGAAAAAGAATCTTCTAGAAGGTGCGATTCTGGTAATCGTTGTTCTGTTTGTATTTCTTGGTCATTTCCGTGCCGCGCTGATTACAGCTCTAGTTATTCCATTATCAATGTTGATGACAATCACAGGTATGGTGAACCAGAAAATTAGTGCCAACCTTATGAGTCTTGGGGCACTAGATTTCGGGATTATTGTAGATGGTGCTGTTGTAATTGTTGAGGCTTCCTTAGCAAAGTTGGCAATTAAACAAAAAGAGCTTGGGCGAGTTTTAACAAGGCAAGAACGCTTTACGACTGTGTTTGAAGCGACTAAAGAATCCCGCAAAGCGATTCTCTATGGTCAATTGATCATTATCTTGGTGTATCTACCTGTAATGACTCTGACTGGTGTTGAAGGAAAGATGTTTACACCAATGGCTGCAACAGTGGTTATGGCTTTAGTGGCAGCAATGATTCTTTCAATTACGTTTGTCCCTGCAATGGTGGCATTAGTCACTACCGGTGAAATTAAAGAAGAAGAGTCAAAAATCGTCCATGGCATCAAAAGATTTTATAACCCAATTTTAGATTGGTCTTTAAATCATAGATATTTGCTAATTGCTTTTGTCTCTATTTTCTTTGTTTTTAGTGCAAGTCTTTCGACTCGTTTAGGCTCAGAGTTTATACCTTCCTTGGATGAGGGAGATGTAGCACTACATGCCTTGCGTATTCCTGGCACGTCGTTGACTCAAGCAATTGAAATGCAATACACGTTAGAAAAAGAGATTAAGAAAATTCCAGAAGTTCAGACTATTTTTGCCAAAGTGGGGACTGCTGAAATTGCGACTGATCCTGTTCCACCTAACGTTGCAGATAACTTTGTCATGCTGAAACCTCGTAGTCAGTGGCCTAATCCTGATAAGGAAAAGTCTGCGGTTGTTGCTGAAATTGAACGCGTATCTAAAGGCGTATATGGAAATAATTATGAGTTTACACAGCCGATTCAAATGCGTTTTAACGAACTTATTTCAGGTGTCCGAACCGATGTTGCCGTAAAAATTTATGGTGATGATTTGGAACAGTTACTTGAATCAGCAAACGCTGCCGCTAAGATTTTAGAGGGAGTCAATGGTACTGCTGATCTTAAAGTCGAACAGATGTCTGGTTTACCCATGGTTTCTGTTGAGCTGAAAAAAGACATGATTGCCAACTATGGGCTTGATGCAGAGGATGTACAAAAACAGGTTTCTAGTCTAATCACAGGCGAGACAGCAGGTAAGGTGTTTGAAGGAGATCGAAAGTTCGACATTGTGGTACGCATGGACCAAAACTCGGTAACAGACCTCGAGAAGCTTTATCAGATTCCTGTGAGTTTAGCTGATGGTTCTAGTGTTCTTTTATCAGAATTGATCGAGTTAAAAAATGTTCAAGGACCAAACCAGATTTCTCGCGAAAATGGTAAACGTCGTATCGTCATTACAGCAAATGTTCGTGGAACAGATATTGGTAGTTACATTTCAGAAGCACAATCTAAGCTGAATGCTGATTTTAAATTACCAGATGGTTATTGGCTGACTTGGGGCGGTACGTTTGAGCAAATGGAATCGGCTTCAAATCGTCTTATGGTTGTAGTACCGATTGCTTTAATTCTGATCTTTGCCATGATCTATATGGCTTTAGGTAATATTAGAAACAGTATCTTGGTATTCACAGGTGTGCCATTTGCCTTAACAGGTGGTGTGATTGCTTTAGCTTTACGAGATATTCCGTTCTCAATTTCTGCTGCCGTTGGCTTTATTGCCTTGTCAGGTGTGGCTGTGCTGAATGGATTGGTTCTTGTTTCTGCTATTCAAAGGCTTCGAGTGCAAGGTGAAAGTGTCATTGATGCGGTGAGACATGGTGCAATTGAAAGGCTACGTCCCGTATTAATCACGGCTTTAGTGGCTTCTTTAGGCTTTATCCCAATGGCTTTAAACGTAGGTATTGGTTCTGAAGTTCAACGTCCAATTGCAACAGTTGTGATTGGTGGAATCATTTCATCGACATTACTAACTTTGATTATTTTGCCGACCTTGTATGTGTGGTTCAACCAAGGTAGATCAAGAAAATCTAACGATGCCGCTGAACAGGTCGTTTAGGGGCATCTTTAATGACAAATATATTGCGAGATAAACAAAGCAAATTTGTGATGATGTGGCTAGTCTGCATGATCAGTCTCGCTTTATGTTTGCACTTTAATGAGCATGTAACTGTAAATGAATTTCAGAGACACGTTTCAATTGATGCAATTCACTCTCACCATCATGAGATAAGCCAACAACATTCACATAGTCACCAAGATAATTACTATGAACATTTTGTTGGCTATGACGCACTTAAATCGACCGCTTTAGCCCATCTCTTAAAAGGGATATTGATTCTAGATTGGTCAAAAGAATATGTTTATCTGATGGTGAGTCGTATTTTTAAACCGCCCAAAAAGTTAATGGATTTTCAATTCATTTTAAATTTTGGAGTTTGATATACATGCAAATTATTGCTTCACATATTGTGAAATTAAGTGCTTACATAAAGCTATTACTTGCTTTATTCATCATATTGGTAAGTCCTACACTTTTTGCTCATGGAGTAGCAGAAGGTGATAAGGGCTATATTCAAGAAATTTATGGCGTTCATGTCATTCCATTCATCTATTTGGGTGCGAAGCATATGGTCACTGGATATGACCATTTACTATTTCTTGTTGGCATTATCTTCTTCTTATACCGAATGAAAGATATCGGCTTGTACGTCAGCCTATTTGCACTTGGGCATTCGATTACGATGCTGGTGGGTGTTTATTACAATATCTCGATAAACGCCTACATCATTGATGCAATCATAGGTTTTTCAATAATTTATAAGGCTCTTGATAACTTAGGGGCTTATCAGCGTTGGTTTGGTTTTCAACCAAACACGAAAATCGCGACTTTAATTTTTGGTCTGATTCATGGTTTTGGACTCGCAGTAAAAATTCAGGAATATGAAGTTCCGAGTGATGGACTGTTGGCAAATTTAATCTCATTCAATATTGGGGTTGAACTAGGTCAGTTTATGGCTCTGTGCATCATCTTGTTATTATTGACGTTTTGGAGAAAGACACCTTATTTCTTTAAAACAGCCTATCAAAGCAATGTCTTCCTCATGTTCCTCGGTTTTTTACTTGTTGGCTATCAACTTACTGGCTTCATTACTCAATAAGGATCTAAATTATGTATAACGCTGAAATTCCAAAAGATATCGAATTGCCTTCTTCAAAAAAGTTAATTAAATCAACAGCAATTGCTGCCGTAAGTGCCGTTGTTGTGTTAGTTACTTGTGTCATGCCTGCGGAGTATGCAATTGATCCGACAGGTATGGGTAAAGTGCTTGGTTTAACGAAAATGGGTGAAATTAAACAATCTCTGGCTGAAGAGTCAGAGAATGGTATTAATTTTCAACAGGTAGTGAATAACTCTGATTTAGTTGCCACAGAAATTTCGACTGAAGTAGCGACTGAGAATGATCAAATGATTATGCCTGCTATTAATAAAGAGAGCATTAGTATTGAGCTTAAACCGGGCCAAGCTACTGAAGTGAAACTGACGATGCCACAAAGTGCAAGTGTCAACTTTGATTGGAAAGCTGTAGGAGGTGGTCTTAACTATGATACCCATGGTGATCCTGTGAACGCTCCTAAAGGGTTCTATCATGGCTATGGAAAAGGAAAGAATGAAACAACTCAGCAGGGTGTCTTAAAGGCAGCTTTTGATGGCAAACATGGTTGGTTCTGGCGTAACCGTACGGAAAAGCCAGTGACTGTAACTCTACTTGTAGAAGGGCAGTTTAGTGAAATGAAGAAAGTCTTTTAAGTTTTGATCGATCTCCTTGGAATAATATTCCAAGGAGATTCAATTGCTAAAGAAGTCAGGTTCTAAAAGGAATCCATAAGATGCTAGAAGTACTAAAAAACACAATATATCGGCATTTGTTTTTGGCTCAAGTAATAGCACTAATCGGAACGGGGTTAATCACAATTGCCCTAGCTTTACAGGCATACGATATTGCAAAGGGGGAGGCAGCTCAAGTTCTCGGTATTGCATTGGCAATTAAAATGATTGCTTATATCGGTTTAGCACCTATAGCATCTGCATTTGCTGAGAGATTACCAAGAAAACAAGTATTGGTTGGACTAGATGTTATTCGAGCATTAACAGCATTGTGTCTACCGTTTGTGACGCAAATTTGGCAAATTTATATTCTCATTTTTATTTTGCAATCTGCTTCTGCTGCATTTACACCAACATTTCAGGCAATGATTCCAGATGTTCTTCCTGAAGAAAAAGACTATACCAATGCATTATCATTGTCTCGATTAGCCTATGATTTAGAAAATATCATCAGTCCAATGATGGCAGCATTTTTATTAACCCTGATGAGCTATCACAATCTGTTTTTGGGAACAGTATTAGGTTTTATCGGTTCTGCTCTATTTGTAGTGAGTGCAAAACTGCCAGTTGCAAAAGTACCTGAGTTTAGAGGCGTTTATAGTCGTATTAAGCAGGGAGCTAAAATTTATTTTAATACGCCAAGACTTAAAGCATTACTTGCTCTAAATCTAGCAATTGCTTCAGCGAGTGCTGTTGTGATTATAAACACCGTGGTATTGGTTCAATCGACATTTAAACTTACTGAAAATGCGACAACTTGGGCATTTGGTTTATTTGGGTTAGGTTCTATGCTTTCAGCGTTCATCTTACCTAAGATATTGGATAAGTTTTCAGATCGAACAGTGATGTTGACGGGAACGACAATTCTTGTAATTGGGTTATTCATTGGTTCTTTGATTGCATCTTATAATGGTTTGTTAGCACTTTGGTTTGTGCTTGGTATTGGATATTCAGTTTCACAGACTCCTACAGGTCGTTTGATTCGCAAGTCTGCATCGAGTGAGAATAGGGCTTCTCTATTCGCAGCCCAATTTGCGTTTTCACATGCTTGCTGGTTAGTGACTTATCCTTTAGTGGGGTGGCTCAGTACTAACATAGGAACATTACAAACATTTATACCTATGGCAGTGATTGCAACTATTTCTTTATTACTTGCAATGCGTCAGTGGCCATCCAAGGATGAGGCTCATTTACCACACAGCCATGATGATTTACCACCAGATCATGAACATGTGATTCAGCATCAAATCAATGGTGTGCATGTGCATGAATATGTGATTGATGACTACCATCAAAAATGGCCTAAATAATTCTTTTCGACTAATAGATTAGAAAAGCATCGTTTGTTTGTTGTACAATTTAAAACGGCTATTTGCATTATATGGTTGAAATTAGTTCTTCATCTAAATATTCATCACCGCCATACAATTCAACTAAGGTTGGAATATAAGCGCCATATTCCAACTTAGTATTCTCTTGCTTGGTTGGAAATGCAATTAAACCCTCATAACCTTTGGTTGATTTTAATGAAGATGATGGAGTCTTTAAAGTTGTAATAGATCGAGCCACTTTGTTATATAACATTTTTGCTCGAAGCACCTCAAAGGTATATCCTCGTCCCATTCGATTTGCGACCCTTGTAATACCATTATGCCCCTCAGTATAAGCATTGGTAATTCTTATTGGCGCATCCCAATAGGTAAATATATCCTCAAAGTTATTATTCACAGTTTTAGCAACGTCACGGAAAGACTTTAAATACTTGGGAATACAGCTTTCCCATTCATGAAACCTTTGTATGGCATCGTCTTTGGTTGTTGCTTCATAAATATTATAAAACTGCTCTTTGAGGTCATAAGCTTCCTTAAATTCAGGATGCCATTTTTCTAAATTTCCTAAAATTCTTTGTTGATCTTCGGTCAATGAATTTGGCCGTCTAAGCAGTATCCACCGTAAATGTTTTTTCAAATTCAGTCGGGCATCACGGTCCAAACTACTTTGTAAAGCTTTACGTTCAGTGTCTAAAGCTTCACTTGCCATTCTCACTACATGAAATTTATCAATGACTAACTTGGCATTGGGTAGGTGCAGACGAAATGACTTTTTGAAGGGTCGCCACATATCACTACAAATCCATTCTACTTTGTCTGCATCAGGCAGTTTGGCGAAGTATGGTATCAATGTATCTTGAGTTCTTTCAGGCAGCATGTCATACAAGCTGTTCATCGCAAGGTTAGTAATGACACAACGATATGAACCCATCAGCATGAGTTCATCAATACCCATAATCGTTGGCGTTTCAAACTTAATATCTCGTTCTAATTCTTCCACGAAATCGAGCGTAATGTTTTTAATGGTGTTCACGACTACACCCGTATCTTCGGCAAGTTGTGTAAAGGTTCGATCTAAGCAACGCTTGCGTACTTGCTGAATCAGCCGATGGGTCGCTCTACGTTTTTCATCTAAGAAGCTGAGTTGAGGGGTAATCATGCTTTTGCATTCAGAACAGCGATAGCGTGTTCGTATCACCTCAATTTTTACTGGTTGCATCTGCAAAGGGGTATCAGCAAAATGATTGATACGCTGACCGTGCTTATATAAGCGTCCACCGCATTCAGGGCATGTTTCCAAATGCTCACCGCTTGGCTGTACGGTAATCATAATACAGCCATCTTCATTACGGTAATCTATCGGCTGTACACCTTCCAGTTGCAGAATATCAATCATGCCCATACTCCGTTATGTTAGACGATGCACATCAATGGTTTCACCATCTTTTAGCAGCTTATACAGCACCTTGATCACATTCTGCATCGCTTGTGCATCGGTCTTGAGCAACAATGCTGATAAGTCTTGATGTGAGGTCAGTGCTTGAATAATTGCGCCTTTCGTTGCCGATGGCAAATTACCTTGCAAGGCTGTGGATTCAGGATTATTTTCAATCTGAGCCATAACTACATCGTTATTTCGTAGAATGGTTACTAAATGATTGATGTATACCACCTGTTCTTCACGGGTAGAAATA
Source organism: Acinetobacter sp. P1(2025) (assembly GCF_051390655.1). Classification (NCBI taxonomy): domain Bacteria; kingdom Pseudomonadati; phylum Pseudomonadota; class Gammaproteobacteria; order Moraxellales; family Moraxellaceae; genus Acinetobacter; species Acinetobacter sp. P1(2025). The sequence goes on along the minus strand of NZ_JBPKBJ010000005.1, from coordinate 78,432 downwards.
TCGCCAAAAGTCTGAGCAATAAGATCAATAACTTCTTTCAGATAAGTCATTTTGGTTGGCTGTAAATCACCATTGGCTGTACCTTGGATGGGGGCTAATGGTTGAGGTTCATCCGCTTCGGGATGATCGGTATCATCGGTTTTAAGTTTCTTTTTAAAGATGCCAAAGCCAGTCAGTACCAAGCCTGAAATATCAATTTCTTTAGCAGACATACCATTTAATCGTTTGGATAAGAGCTTGGTAAATGCCGAGAAGTTTTCAAGTTCAGGATCGCCAAAGTCAATAAGCTGTGCTACATAGGAATAAATACGGCTAAACTTATCCAAATTGCCCTTAAAGCGCATCAAGGTTTGTAATTCTACGTCTAATTGCTTGCGCTCAAATTCGGCTTTTTCTGCGCCTTCATCATTACCGTCTGCTTTGGCTTGATCAAATGCAGTTTCCTGTAGCTCAATCGCCTGTTTGAGCATTTTCAGTTTTTGGTTAAACAGGCGGGCGACACGATCGGTTGCTTTAAACAGGTCGGGATGTGTGGTTTCTTTGAAATCATGATTACTAATATCGCGGATAGTTTTAAAACGAGCTGCTTTAAACTCCTCCAAATCATCTTCGGTAATCAGATCAAGTTCTTCAATATTGTCTTTGATGGTATAAACCACATTCGGGTCTTGCACATCCACCATTTTTGCCCCGTTGTCGTACTTTTTGAAGCACTTTAAAATCCATTCAGGGTCATTTACAAAGTCAATTACAAAAGTTTGATCTTTGCCTGTGGTGGTACGGTTTAAGCGTGACAAGGTTTGTACCACTTCAACTTCATTGGCAATGACTTTATCAAGGTACATGGCGCAGAGTTTAGGTTGGTCAAAGCCTGTTTGGAATTTATTCGCCACTACCATTAAGCGATATTCAGGGCGGTCAAATGCGATGCGTAAATCAGAATTAGGTGCATCGGCATTCATATTGGCTTCGGTAAATTCAACATCTTCACCAACTCGAAATAGCACCCCATTTTCTGTATCACCATCTGCTTCATGGCTGATCTGTTTGCCCGTAAGTTTGCCTGAGAATGCCACCAAGACACGGTAGGCACTGTATTCAGGGTTATCTTCAATATATTTTTCCAAGGCAATTTTATAACGTGCTGCCGCAGGGCGTGAACTGGTCACGATCATGGCTTTGGCTTGACCATTAAGCAAATTGGCAACATTGTGGTGGAAATGCTGAATAATAAACTGCACCTTTTGTGTGACGTTGGTGGCATGTAAAGCCATCCAACGGGCTAAGGCTTTCTTTGCTGCTTTAGAGTTGACTCGTTTATCATCATCAACTGCATCACCACCGAGCTTAAAAGCTGTCTTGTACGGCACATAGCCTTGCAATACATCTAAAATAAAGCCTTCGTCAATGGCTTGGCGTTGTGGGTACAGGTGAAACGATTCAGGCAAATTATCATCACTGGCAGGCTCGCCATTTTTGGTACGACCAAACAGCATTTTAGTCGAGTGTTTTGGAGTTGCAGTAAAGGCAAAGTGACTGATGTTTTTGGACTGTACACGCGCTTTTTGAATCTGCTCAAGTAGTTCCTCAACAGTCAGATTCGCCATTGCTTCGCCCGACTGCAATGCCAATGTCGCTTGTAGTTTAGATGCCGTTGAGCCTGTTTGCGAGGTATGTGCTTCATCAATCACGATACCGTAGTTACGGTCGCTTAAACTGGTATTGGTCAGAATCGCTTCCATCACATGCGGGAAAGTCTGAATGGTCACAATAATGATCTGTTTATTGGACAACAGTGCATCTTCAAGCTGTTTGCTTTTAGATTTGCCTGCATGTTCTTTGTCATCACGGTTAATCGCAGCAATTAAGCCTTTCTGATGGTCTAATTGTTGAATGGCTTCCTGTAACTGGTCATCCAGTACCGTTCTGTCTGTCACCACAATGACGGAGTTATAAAACGGTGTACCGTCATTGTGACGCAAACGCACCAGTGAATGACACACCCAAGAAATCGTAGAGGTTTTGCCTGAGCCTGCACTATGTTCACACAGATAATTCAGTCCTACGCCTTTTTCTTGCACATCGGCAATGATTTTATTCACCGCATCAAACTGGTGGTAACGTGGAAAAATCAAGCGTTCCTGTACAGTCCAGTTGCCATATAGATCGACTTTATTTTTCTTTTCCACATAGACAAAGTTATGGAATATTTTCAGCCAATTATCACGTTGGCAGACATAATCCCAAAAATACGCCACTGGATAATCTTCACCTTTAGCCACATCCGCAGGGGGGTTGCCTGCATGTCCCTGATTACCTTTATTAAACGGCAAGAAATAGGTGCTTTCACCATCTAAAGCCGTGGTCATGGCAATTTCAGATTCAGACAAAGCAAAATGCACAATTGCACCACGCTTAGGTGTCAGCAATGGCTCTTTACGTCTTGTTTTAGGGTCTATCGGCTTACGGTCATTTTTATACTGCTCAATGGCATCTTCTAAAGACTGGTTAAACTCGGTTTTTATTTCTACCGTTGCCATTGGCAAGCCGTTAATAAAGAACACAAGGTCCAAAATGCCTGCATCTTTAGAAGGATGATATTTGAGTTGTGGAACAACACGCAGAATATTGGCGTTATAGCGGTCAATGACAGCTTGATTGCGTCCATCTTCGGGTGCGCTTTCACTGAGGTCGATTGTGCCTGCGCCCGCCATACTAAAGCCATTGCGGAAGATATGAATCGTGCCTTTCTTATTCAGTTCATCATCCAAGCGGTCGATGATGCGTTTTTCGGTATTACTACCATTCAGTGCTTGCAGTTTTTCCCACTTTTCAGGCTGTGTCGCTTGAATCCATGTGATTAAATCTTCGGGATAGAGTGCATACTCGGTATGATAATTTTTACTCTGCCCAACCACCCAACCTTGCGCTTGCAGTTTTTGCACAATATAGGCTTCTAAGTGACTTTCGTAATGGGCTTTGTCTGCCAAAATATTCATGCTTTTTCCCCTAATTTTTAATTCTGTTGTAATGCGTGTTGCCAAAACGGGTCTTGATGCCATAACTCAGGCATTCCCATATTGGCTTTAGATAGTGATGGATACTGCTCAATTAAGTCTTTGAGTCGTTTTGCCCATGTTGAATTTGGGCTGATCTTATACAGTAAGGTTTGTATTGCCACCAAAAGCATATAGGTACGCTTCTCATAGCGAATCGCGGTATTACTTAATATGATTGGTTGTTGAAGCCATTGAATTGCATTTGAAGTTGGAATCTTGATACTTCGCCCATGTTCTTTATTCCATAGTCGGCTATGGTGGGCGCAAATATTGCGTACATCATTCAGGGTTTTCAGCCATGATTCTAAAACTTCGGCATGTATTCCTAAGTTTTGAGCAATCTGTTTTTTGGCTTGAGTCGATTTGAGTCCAACATAAAGATGGCTGAGTTCGCCCCAAGTCAGCATTTCAATCATCATCCACGAAGGCGGTAATTTCGGGCTGTCATATTTAGATAAATAGTGGCGTAAGAAGTTTTCTTTACGCACTTTGTCTTTTAAAGCATCTTTATCAGCTTGTGATACAGATTTACGTTGATCAATGGCTTTCTCGTCACGCTCTAAACGGCTTTTTTCTTCCAGTAATTGCCGTTCAATACTGGCAAGCAAACGCATGTGGGCATAGTTATAGCTAAAATGCTGTTCATCGGTATACCAAAAAGCATCATTGGAAAGATGACACAGCACATTGCAAATTTGCGCCCGTATTGCGACTTCAATGCGTTCAATCGCATCCATGACCAAGAGCCTTAACTCCCGATCAAAGATATACAGGTTGAGTACATCATCAAATGTGGTATTGGCTTTGAATTGATGCAATACGTTTGAATTGGCTGTGACTGCTTGCTGAAAAGGAATGGTATAAGCAGATAGGCGATAGTAGCCAATAAAGCTTAAATAGCGGTCTGCCCGTGCAAGATCGGGAATGATCAAGCCACGGTCTTGCCATGTTTGGAGGTGTTCTTGATTGCTTTTTGCCTGTTTAGTGAATTGAACCATCGTCTTTTCTCAGGCAAAAAAAACCTGCCGATTTGTGCGTGAACAAGCGAACTTGAACATAGGCATGGCAGGTATGTTGATAAGAATCATGCAATATGATCGACCAAAAGTAAAGCTAGATTTACAATTTACCAAGAATTTCATGCCACAAACTCCCTTACGTCAATTTTGCCTGTGACCGCATGAGAAATAATCGACTTACGCTGTTCTTCTAAAAGTTCGATTAACTTTTCTTGCTTGGCAATAAGGTTGTCAATTCGGGCAGTTTCGGTGTCGAGAAATGAAACGATTTGGGTTTGTTCATCTTTATTTGGTAAAACAACAGGCATTTTATTTAATTCGTCCATCTTTAAAGATTGACGCATACCTTCGCCCATCGAATAAAATACTTTTTGTAAGTCGTAAGCACGAAACAAATAATTATAAAAATCTGCATTCTGTTTGGTTTTGACGGCAATATATGCAGACGTAATAATTCCGTGATACTTTGAGATAGCACTTCTTAAACTACGTTTATCATTTTGCAAATCCGTAAAGCGGAAAACAATATTATTTGGTTCAATAATTTGATAAGTTTCAAAGGATTCAGGCAATAAACCTTTATTGTCATCAATATTCTTTTCTTTAATATTTCCATAACTTAAAGACAAAACATTAGTTTCTTTTAAGCCAATATTTTTCTTTTTGTTTTCATCAAAAAGATAACCAAACCTTTTTAAATTCCAATGCTCAGGTACATCACCTAACCATTCCACACCACTGTCTTTCATCGGTGCATTAGGATTTAAACCTTTAGTCACAGCATGAGAAATAATCGACTTACGCTGTTCTTCTAAAAGTTCGATTAACTTTTCTTGCTTGGCAATCAGGTTGTCAATTCGGGTGGTTTCTTGTTCTAAAAAGTTTGATATTTGGGTTTGTTCTGATATTGGAGGAACGGATATTAAAAAACTAGATATTTGGCTCTCATTTATTGATGGCACAGCACCGGGATTAACTAAGTATTTGAAATCAATTAAACTCATTAGATAAAATGCAAAATCAAAACTTAGCTCATTTTGGATTACAAACCCCATCATATTATTATCTATGCAACATGGTTGTTGATTAGTTCTAATTCTTTCTAGAAGTAATGCAGCTCCAACTTTTGCAAAAAATATAGAGTTTTTGGGAAAAATTTTTGCTCCAAGTTTTTTTGCGGTTTCTTCACCAACAAAATCAGAGAAACTTGACAAGAATCTCTTATCTTTAGATAGGGAGTTTACTTTAAAGAATGGTATATTTTCCTCAGTGTTTCCTTGATAGGCATGAGGGAATCCTGCGCCACCTTTAAAATAACCGTATCTTTTTAATGATGATATACGCCAATGCTCAGGTACTTCACCTAACCACTCCACACCACTATCTTTATAGCTTGGATACTGTTTAAACTGCATTGTTAAATCTCCCCAAGTAATTGTGCTACTTCGGCAGACAGTTCTTTAATCTCCGCCATAATCTCATTGGGGTGGCGTGGCTGCTCGAATACATAGAAATAGCGGTTAAAGTTAATTTCATAACCTACCACACCCACTTGACCGTCTTTGCTATCGGTATAACTGGTATCAATTACCGCATCAGGCGCATGAGGAAGTACCTCTTTTGCCATATATGCAGCAATATCTTGATTTAGCGGGATGTTCTCGTAATCTGTAAGTTCACTGTCCATTTGCACTTCACCGTTAATTTCTACGGCTTCGGCATCAGGATTTTGCACCCCAAACGCAGCGATCAAAGCATTCTTTAAGCCCTTACTGACTTTGCTGAGGGGGAGATTTTTCAGGAATGTATTGTCAAACCAAGCATAGTCTTTGCTGTCACCAAACTGCTGCTCAATATAAGCCGATACCGCATTTTGGTCGCTGTCGGATAACTTGCCAAACTCTTTCGATGCTTTAAACGATTCCAGTTTTTCCGCATCAAATTGAAGATCAATACGCAAAGGACGCAAGACTTTTACTCTGCGATAGCCAAAATCGGTATAGTCAAAAATTTTGCTGACTGAGCTTTGTTCAAAGTCGGCATAAATACGGCTAATTTCATCAATCGAATTTTGGTCAATAAACTTGCGCTTGTTGCCCTCATTCTTGCGCATAGATGAACCCATGCCTGTAGCATCAATGAGCTGTACTTTGCCTTTGCGCTGTTCAGGTTTACGGTTTGAGATCAACCAAATATATGTACCAATACCTGTACGGAAGAAAATATCAGTCGGCAATGCCACAATTGCTTCGAGATAATCATTTTCTAAAATGAAGCGTCTAATCTCCGACTCGCCTGAGCCAGCACCACCGTTAAACAATGGTGAACCTGATAGCACAATCGCACCACGACCACCACCATTTTCAGGCAGTTCTAGTTTGGAAATCAGATTTTGTAAAAACAGCATTGAGCCGTCACTGGCTTTAGGCAAGCCCGCACCAAAACGCCCATTTAAGCCTTTTTCTTTATGCTCTAATTGAACCGCACTGGCATCTTTCGCCCATGACATACCGAAAGGCGGGTTAGAACATTGATAGTGGAAACGCTGCCCTGCAAATAAGTCATTACTGAGGGTACTGCCCAATTTAATATTTTGCGATAAATCACGGCTTGGGTCAGATTCTAGTTTTTTTAGCAGCATTGAACCCAATGCGACAGCATGAGTTTCAGGCTGTAATTCTTGTCCGTGGGGTACAAGTACAGGGGCAACTTTATAGCGGTCTTTAAAGCCATCTACATAGTTCATCATGTCGGTTAGGAAGCCCGATGTACCGCACGTTTGATCATAGATAGTTCTGATTAAACCATTCTTTTGTTCAAACAGCTCATTATCAGGCTCAAGCAATAAAGTCGCTGCCAAATGCACAATATCACGCGGAGTCATAAAGTCCTCAGACCCCGTACCGACTTCCGCACCAAATCTTGCAATCAAATGTTCATAGACATTACTCATGGTGCGGTCAGGAACAACATTCGGATGTAAGTCGATGGCAGCGAAATTATTGCAAATGCGTAGCAGTAAATTCGCTTTAGAAAGCTTGTTAATCGTTGTATTGAAATCAAACTGTTCAAAGATCACACGCACGTTATCTGAGAAGTTAGCAATATAATCTTCTAGGTTGGCTTTTGTTTTTGTTCCACCTAAATTAGATAAATTATAATTAGAGGTATTGTAAAACGGATTCCCACTCACATTCTTGAGAATGTCATCCATCATCATGCCTTGATCTTTGAATTGGTTATAAGTATTGAGAACGGCATTTTTAGTTGGCTCAAGTACACATTCCAAACGTCTTAATACCGTAAAGGGCAAAATGATTTTACCGAACTCTGTATGCGGAAAATCACCCCAAAGATCATTTGCATTGTTCCAAATAAAACTTGCCAGTGTAGATTCGGTATTGTTTGGTGCAGAAGCCATTTTGTTTTTCAACCTTATTTTGCAATAGTTAAATATTATGCAATAAAGGTAGATTTCTCAACCTTGAAATACAATATTTAAAAAATTCAAATCTGACTACTTTTTTATTTCATAATAAAGACTTAATGTTAAAATTTATCACAGGATAATCATTAGGCTTGGTGTGAGATGCCAAATAAGCAAGAAAAAATGACAGCATTTGGACAGTTTCGTATCTTAAAAATTGGAACAAAGTATATTCAAGCTGAACTGATCGGTAGTGTAAAAAATTATCAAGCCCAACTTGTCAAAAATACCGTACTAGCAGATATAAAAATAGGTGCAACCATTTTTCTGCGAGTAAATGATCAATCTACCCAAAACAGATACGGCACTAAAGTTCAGTTTGAACCAATTGAGCTTTTAACTGACCAAGCTGAAATTGAGAAATACATTTTGGCTGACAGGAAGCGAGTAGCAGAAATTTACATTCAAGCAGCACAAGAAAATTTGGATAAAGGTTGGTATAGCGGTGATGCCATAGATAAGGCACTATTTTTTAGCGCAAGTCATCCAACTTATAAACCAATCAATATTGAGCTACGCCACAGACGACTCAAAAATATCATTCATGCTTGTTGTAATTATCAGCACAAAACAACAGAACACTTCATTCATTTGTGTCGAGCAACTATAGATATGTACAAAGATGAGCAACGATTGAGTGATTTGGAATTGAGCAAGTTTGAACAAAGCATCATTAAGATTCAATCTGATTTGAATTTATCAGAAGAAAATGCTCAACAAAAAACAAATGAATATTTGAGTCAACTAAAAGGATTATTAAAAAGCTAAACTCACTTTCAACCTTATAATGCAAATTTTAAAAACGATTAGCTCAAGTAGTTTCAACCTTAGATTGCAAAATTAGAGTTTGTTAAGTTAAAAATAAGGTGAGATTTATAAAAACCCCACCCTAAAATGCAAATAGCCTTTTTTATTAAAGCTAAAAATTTATGTACCAATATACAAAATTAAGCCACAGAATGCTGAAGCAAAAATGACATACATGACTTTGACTTCAAATTGAAATAAGGCAATAAATGCTGCTATCGCAATAACCATTGCTTCATAGTTGAATGGATGGTCGAATCCATTTGGCCACAAAACGTGGTAACTGAAGAAAAGTGCAAGATTCAAAATTACACCAACAACAGCGGCAGTGATTGCCGTCAAAGGTGCAGTAAATTTTAATTCATTATGGGTTGATTCAATCACTGGTGCGCCAGCTAGAATAAAAATGAAAGAAAACAGGAAAGTAAACCAAGTCACAATCATAGCACCCAGCGCACCCGCTAAGAACAGATGCTCATTGCCTAACAGAGCATGATTAAAGCCACCTAAGAATCCTACAAACGCAACAACCATAATCAGAGGACCTGGGGTGCTTTCTCCAAGGGCTAATCCATCGATCATTTGTACTGGACTCAACCACCCGTAAAAATTAACAGCACCTTGATAAACATAAGGTAATACTGCATAAGCACCACCGAATGTGAGCAATGCAGCTTTAGTAAAGAACCAAGCCATTTGAGTATAAGCATGATCCCAACCAAGCGTTGAAATCAAACTGATAATTGGTGCAAGCCATAGTATTGCTCCAATCAAAAGTATCTTAGCTAAATGTTTCCAACTAAATATTGCATGTTTTGGGGTAGGTGTATCATCATCAATGAATGCGGGACCATAATCTTTTTTACCTTGTTGGTGTGAACCTCCGCCTGTAAAAACGTTTGGATATTTTTTACTTGCTAAATATCCAATGATCGCAGCCGTTAGAACGATTAACGGGAATGGCAAGTTAAAGAAAAATATAGAGATAAATGCAAGCGCAGCGATTGCCCATAAAAACTTATTTTTCAATGATCGGCTACCAATCCGATATGTCGCATGAAAAACGATAGCAACAACAGCAGGTTTAATCCCATAGAAAAGACCTGCAATAATAGGAACATCACCAAATCTCACATAGACCCATGAAAGACCTATCAGGATAAATAAAGATGGTAAAACAAATAGGATTCCTGCAACTAATCCACCAATGGTTCGATGCATCAACCAACCAATATAAGTTGCTAATTGTTGTGCTTCTGGCCCAGGCAGTAACATGCAGTAGTTAAGAGCATGTAAAAAACGTTTTTCTGAAATCCAACGTTTTTGTTCAACGAGTTCTTGGTGCATGACCGCAATTTGTCCTGCTGGCCCACCAAAACTAATAAACCCCAATTTCAACCAGAATAGGAATGCTTGCCAAAATGAAACTGACAGTACCTCTTGTTCTGGTTGTATAACAAGTTCTTGTTCCATGATTATTCTCTTGATAGGTTGGCATATAAGCCATCGAAAATGTGATTCGATAATGCAAATAATTGGTCATCATCACTTATCTGACTTCGAATTCCTTGAATAACTTTTTCAATACCGATCGCTTCTGGAGGCTCAATCCCTCCTACATCAAGGTAATGAACAATTTCAGCGATTTTCTTTAATGCGGGTGTTTCTAAATTAAAACTATGTAAAAGAACCTCGAAGGTCACCCAATTATTGATGTGGCTGAAAGTTGCACCATCAAAATCGAATCCTAATGCTTCTTCTGGGCAGTCACTCGGTGTTTCTAACCAAATGAATGTTGGTGAGGTATCAATAAATGTTTTGATTAACCATGCAGAGGCTAGACGATCAATCCAAGGTCTTTTACGTGTTGCCCAAGTTCTATTTTGATAACTAGCTTTTTCTAGAAGTTGAATATGTGCTTGTATCGCTTGAGGCTCATTCACTTCACCAAGACGTGCAATTGAAAGTTCTAATGAAGATAGCTCATTCAAAACCTGTGCCTGAGTCTCATCGGGGTAGAAGTCAATTTCTACAAGCGCATCGATACTTTTTCTTAATTTACGAACTTGCTTGAGTAGCTCTTTTTTTTCATCTTTAGTCTGTCGATCTCTTAACTCAGAGAGTTGTTTATAGAGAGTGTCGTATTCTTCTTTGCGACTGAAAAAAGGAGCAAGTTCAATATTTAAGGGTTGCTCAGCATGAAATATATAAGCAGATCCTTGCTCTGAAATAACATCATTAGCAATAGGGTCAAACTTTTCACTATGCGAAATAGGGAGTAAGTAGACCCCATCTCTTAGAATTGCTGCACCACTTGCTTTGAGAGATCGCCAGACTCTCATTCGAGTGGTTGTGTTCTGCGTAGGCAGTGAGGATATGAGTAAAGATATTTTCATGTTATATACTTAACTTATTTGTTTAGTATATTACTTTTATTTTTATTGTGGTACAAATATGAAGAAATGATTTCTTATATCAGAATAGATATTAAGATGAATGTAAAACTGAAGTTTCTATAGGGCACAAGATGATTTGATAATGTAAGTGTTAAAGAGGCATAAATTGCTTAAATGTGAGAGTTTTGAAAAAGTACTCTTTAAAAAAAAGAGAACTTTTAACGTTCTCTTTTACATGAAATATTAGTCCAAAATTGTTAACTGGCTTCGGCGTCGTAGTGCTTCTAAATTTTGATATTTATTTACCAGATTAAAGGTAAGATTGTTAACCTCGTCTAGGTGCAGACATAGATCATTTGTTAACTTCGATAGATCAAATTTTTCCTGAGCTAAAACTTGAAAGACCTTATCGAGTAAAAGAGAAGACTCATGGGCGATTGGATTAGGTTCATTATTTCGTCCTCGTTGCGCTAATTGTTTATAAATACTTGTGGCATTCCAATCAGTAATAATACCTAATTTACTATAACGATACGTTAAGGCAGCAGCAGAAACTTGCCATATCTCTTTTTTGGACAGGATACTTTTTAATGATGGGATTCTTAGCGGATCTGCTAGCAGGCTTCTACGTGGCATTAAAAAGGCGGAAGCAAAAGCATTTGCTTCTTGTTCTACGTGGATACCTTCAATTATTCCATGTTTGTGCATAACTAAATGACCTAGTTCATGGGCTAAGTCGAATCGACATCTTTCAGCTGTTCTGGATGTATTTAGAAAAATAAATGGGCGGCCACTTGTCCATCTACAGCACGCATCAACATCTTGAGCTTCATCTGTAAGAGAAAAAACTCGAATACCTTTAGACTCTAAAAGTGCAATTAAATTGGGAATAGGCTGTTCTCCTAGTCCCCAAGCTTTTCTTACTGTATCGGCACATGCTTCAGGATAAGAGTATTCAAGATAATAATTACCCTCATCCTCATTAGCTTCGTCTAATGATTCAATTGTATCCGTAGAAAAGTCGCTTCTTAATTCATGTAAATCAGGTACATTGGGAAGTGGCAACTCAAAGTTCTGATCAATCCAGTCACTGATCATTTCAGCTAAGATAGTTTGGCTGATTGCCATATCTCTTTTTTTAGCTGTCATTTTAGATAGTGCTCTAAAACTAACAGATTCGACATGAATTTTTTCTACGTCATTTCCATAAAAGAAGCTGAGAGGAAAATCGAGAATCTCAGCTGCTTTTTCTAAAATTCTTTCATCAATTTCTTGGTTGTTATACCAGTTTGAAACAGTTCTATCAGTTACGTTTAATTGATGAGCCAAATCTCTCTTGGTCAAACCACGACGTTGACGAGCGAGATCGAAACGACCCATATTGAACATAATATTGCCTCTTAAGCATTTTTGCGTCTGATTTCAAAATCAATCGACGGGGGAGTTGGGACAGGGGAAAGAATACTATCAAATTCAGACTCAGGATCGAAACTAATTTCTTTTAAAATAATTCTTTCATGGTACTCAGCAAAGAATTTACCATTGTCTGTGAGTTTTGAGGGGCATGATAGCTCGCTTCTAATTATTTTGTTTTTATAATCAATGTAGTACATCAAAACCCAGCACCAAGTGTCTACAACTGCTTGTTCAGTTAACATGTCACCATGTAATTGAGCATTCGCAATTTTAGCAAACATACTTCCTTTGGGATTTCTATTTCTAGCAACCTTTCCAATCTTTAGGGATTCTGTATTTGAAGGAGTTTGTCCCTTTAATCCAACACATGTATTTCCCGCCATAAAGCTAATTAAAATCCCTCGTTTCTCATTACGAACCCATTCAGAGTTCCCTTGGGTGTATTTTGAATAACCTTTGGTTAATAGTCGTTCTCTTAAAAAAGCGGTTCCTTCAGCAAAATGCCTATAGCCACCATAAATTTTAGGGTGATTACTTGTTGTCTCATTACGTGCTGTAAAACCATCTTCTATGACTCCAAGTAAAACCTTCGAGTCAAAATCAAAAACTTCTTTTAATCTATTTTGGGCATCAAGTGGATCATCAATTGTTAGGTATAATGGCTGCATAAAATTGGCTCTATTAGCTTATCATTTATTCAGCATACATATTTTTAGGTGAAAAAAATAGAAATATTCATAGTTTTTGGTTAAAAAAATAGAAATTAAATTGTTTCAAGATTTATAAGAAACAATAATATCGATTGGTAGGTATATTCGTAGGATTTAGGTAGAATTGTGGATAATTCATGAGTTGTTAACATTTTACGAGGTTTTTTTAACAAAAGACTATTTTTTTAATTACTGTTAATAAGTTTCTACACCAATTTTACACCTCAAACTTTTCTTACTTTAATATATTATTGATTTTAATTTATATTTTAAATATTTTTCTCCAATCCATCATTGGGGCAACGGAAATACGTGGCTTTAATGATTCAAGTGGTTGCATAAAATATTCTCGGATGTGGACAAGAAAAGAAAGGGCAGCATTATACGAGTTTTAGGAAAAATTCACCAATCATCCTCATCCTTGAGAAATCTAAATATTGGTTTATCTAAAGTTGATGCATTGCAGTGTTTTTTCGAGTGAGTAGTAAATCTAATAAGCTAAAGATCATACATGCCAGAACTAAGCCAATACCTGCAAAGCAAGTCATCGTCCAACCACCATGGTTCCATGCAAAAATTCCTAAAGCAGAACCGCACGCGCCACCGGTAAAATAAGCAGTCATATAAATGGCATTAATACGTGATTTTGCATCAGGGCGTAAGCGAAAGATTATGCTTTGATTGCTTGTGTGGACTAATGCAAGCGCCAACTGAATCAGTGCAAAACCCAAGATATAGCTAAATAAATAGAGTTGACCAAAATAAAAAAATATCCAACTCAAGATAAACAATCCACAACCCATCCAAGTGAGTTGATTGGTAAATCCCTGATCCGCATATTTACCAATATATTGGGTTGATAAAGCACCAAAAATACCAACTAAAGTCACCATACCAATAAATAAGTCAGGTAATTGATGTGCAGAGCTAAGTAGTAAAGCAATCGTTGAGTACAAGATACTCACTGCTGCAAAAGCAAAACCACCTGTCAGCGCTCTCAGCACTAAACGTTTTTCTTGTTTTAATAGTTGCCCCATTGAAACAAATACTTGCCCATAATTCAGTTTCATCTTCATGACGTATGGCAGACGGCTTTTAAGTGCAAAGGCAAGAAACAGCATCAAAATTCCACTGACGATATAAATTACCTTCCAATGAAACAAGTTTGAGAATAAGCCAGCTAGGCTAGTCGACAAAAGAATACCGACCAGTAGTCCACTCATTAAAAAGCCTACAACTTCACCTGTTTTCTCAGGTTGAACCGTCATCGTTGCCAACGGTATCAATACTTGTGCTGCTACAGAAAATAATCCAGCCATAATGGTACCGACCCAAAGCATCGGTAAGTTCACTGAGAACGCACTGATAAACAATCCCGCTGCACATAAGCTCATTAAGAGTGGAATAAATTTGGTTTTATTCACCACATCGCCCATAGGGACAATAAAAAGTAAACCGAAAGCATAAGAAACTTGCGCAAAGGTAACTGTAAGAGCAGCTTGGCTTTGACTAACAGAGAAATACTGCTGTATGGAGTGGATCAGTGGTTGACTATAATAGTTTGCACCGGCACATAGACCACATGCAGCCGCCATAAACCAGAGTAAGGCTTTATTTTCACTAATATCTTGAGTGTTAGGCATAATGTTCTCTTAAACTGGTTTACACAGTATATGCAGTTGCTTCGATTTCAATTTGCATACCTTCCAATGCTAAACACGGCACGGGAATGAGCGTACATGCAGGAAATGCAGCATTTTTCCAAAAGTGTTGAATAGTCTGTGTGAGCAAATGTAGCTTTTCAGCATTGTGATTGACAATTAACACGCGCAAAACAGCAATATCTTTGAGCTGTGCTTGTACTGAATTGAGTGCTGTTTGAATATTATAAAAGACTTGTTGTACCTGTTGGTCAAAATTCTGTGAAAGTTCACCTTTATTATTTTCTCCGCCTTGCCCTGAGATATGAATGATCTTCATATTAGGCTGAACGACAGCAATGTGACTATATCCATTTAGGCTAGGATCATACAGCCCATTAGGATTAATGAGTTTGAATGCGAGAGAATCTGAATCTTTCATGACTAAACCGTTCGTAGAAATTCTAAAAATGTTAGTATCAAAGCTCAAGTTAACTAGAGGTCAAGCAGATTTTGAAAAAACAACAATCTCCAAGTTGGCTAACGATAGGTGAGCTTGCAAAGCGAAGCGGTGTAAGCGTTCCAGCCATTCGCTTTTATGAGGAAAAAGAATTAATTTGGGGGATACGAACGACAGGTAATCAGCGTCGTTATCAAAGGGCAATGCTGAGGCGTATTGCTATTATTAAAACAGCGCAGCAAGTTGGAATATCATTACAACAAATCAAGCAAACCTTCGAAACTTTACCTAAACATCGCAGTGCGACAAAAAAAGATTGGCAAATCATGTCTCAACAGTGGCAAGGACAACTGGATCAACAAATTATGATGTTACTCCAATTGCGACAGCAGTTAGATCAATGTATTGGATGTGGGTGCTTATCTCTGGAACAATGTCCTTTACGAAACCCTGACGATTGTCTTGCTGAAGAAGCAATGGGAGCACATTTTCAAAAAATTTTGTTTTTGATAAATCAAGACGACATTGATATTCCAACATAATGTCTATTTTTGCACTAAAATTGTGCAATATGGTGCTTTTAGTAAGACAATCTCCTATAAATATCACTTGAGAAAATGCCATTTAAACTTTTTACATTTCTTTTTTAGTTTTCCAATCTTTTTTTGCGTAGTGAGATCAACCCAATCTTAAGAAAAATGAATCAAGTGAAAGTGAAATAAGCTGTTGTTATCAGATAAATTGATAGAAAAGTCGCATTTAAAACCAGTAAAACTTTTAAACAAGCCAATCCTTCTCATTAAATGCGTGATTAAGATGCAAATTGACCTAATCAATTGATATATACATAAGCAAATCGAATCATTCAGAGACGATCTGCGACCTTTATGTATCAGAGATAGTGAGAGAGGGTTTTAGTTTATTTATGAGATATCGCTATACAGGCTTTTATATCAATAAAAGCTTAGGCAAGAATTGAGCTGTATTGATAATAATCAAATCGAATTATTTTGTTTGTATAAATTTGAATCATTGCTTAACGGGAAGACAAACGTGCTGAGCATACAAGGTTTAAATGCAAATATGAATCATCAGTTCAAAATATAGGTATTTATTAAATAAATATTGGGTGGAATTTTAAAAAACTTCCATTAGAATCCAAAATTCTACAAAGAATACTCCTGGGGGAAACATTGCTATAAGCGATGTTTACTTAAGAAAAACTAGCTTGAGGAACGCTCATGCAGATCGGAATCCCAACCGAAACTGTCGTCGGTGAAAGTCGTGTAGCTGCTACACCTGAGACAGTAAAGAAGTTGATTAACGCAGGTCATAGCGTTGTCATTGAACGTGGTGCTGGTGTTAAAGCTGCGTATATTGACAGTGCTTATGAACAAGTTGGCGCAACCATTACGGACGATGCATATACAGGTAGCCAAATTATTTTGAAAGTACGTGCTCCGAAAGGTGACGAGATTCAAAAGCTTGCGGCTAACACTACTGTGGTAGCAATGTTTGACCCTTACCGCAATCCAGAATTAGACCAGTTTGCTACTCAGCAAGTGTCTGCTTTTGCATTAGAGTTACTTCCACGTACACTTTCACGTGCACAAAATATGGATGTACTTTCTTCACAAGCAAACTTGGCAGGTTATAAATCTGTATTGTTAGCAGCGGCTGAATATCAACGTATGTTCCCAATGTTAATGACTGCTGCGGGTACCGTAAAACCTGCACGTGTTGTGATCATGGGTGTTGGTGTTGCAGGTCTTCAAGCTATTGCGACTGCAAAACGTTTAGGTGCAGTTGTAGAAGCAACAGACTTACGTCCAACAGCAAAAGAGCAGGTTGAGTCTTTAGGCGGTAAATGGTTAGACGTACCAATGTCCGATGAAGAAAAACAACGTGCTGCTGAAGCTGCGAAAAGCGGATACGGTTGGCAGCCTGGTGAGCAATACATCAAAGATCAAGCTGCGATTGTAGATAAAGCTGTATCAAATGCTGACATCGTAATCACGACCGCATTGATTCCAGGTCGTAATGCTCCACGTCTGATCAAAGCTGAAACTGTTGCCAAAATGAAACCAGGTTCTGTCATCTTAGATATGGCTGTTGAAACTGGTGGTAACGTTGAAGGTTCTAAAGAAGGCGAGACTGTTGTTACTGAAAATGGCGTGAAAATTTTGGGTATCCCAAATATTCCAGGCACAGTTGCAACAGAAGCATCTGCATTGTATGCACGTAACGTTTTCAACTTCCTTGAAACATTATTCGACAAAGACAAAAACTTTGCGATCAATCAAGAAGATGAAATCCAAAAAGCGTTACTCGTGACTCATGGCGGTCAAGTACTGCTCAAGCGCGGTTAAGGAGAGTTCTCATGGTTGAAACGATTACAATTTTCGTCCTTGCCATCTTCGTAGGTTACTACGTAGTTTGGGGAGTAACACCTGCGTTACATACACCACTTATGGCTGTAACGAACGCATTGTCTTCAATCATTATCGTTGGGGCAATGATCCAAACCGTGGGTATGCCTGTGATTGGTGTTGAAGCAAATGTAGCTTTCCAAAGCGTAAACGTTGTGAGCATCTTAGGTGCGATTGCTGTGTTCTTGGCAAGTATCAACATTTTTGGTGGCTTCGCTGTAACTGCTCGTATGCTTGAAATGTTCAAGCCGAAGCAAAAGAAAAAAGAGGGCTAATAGATGGAATTTATTCGAGACTATGCGGATTGGTTCTACCTGATTGGTGCCGTCCTTTTTATCTTAACTTTGCGTGGTTTGTCAGGTCCTAAAACTGCAATCGCAGGTAACCGTTACGGCATGATCGCTATGGCGATTGCTGTAGTGACAACATTCTTTGTTGCAGAACATCCAGTTGTTTGGATGATCGTTGGTGCGATGGTACTTGGTGGTGTGGTTGGTATCGCTCGTGCGCGAACTGTTCCGATGACTCAAATGCCTGAAACAGTTGCTTTAATGCACTCATTGGTTGGTTTGGCTGCGGTATTAATTGCGATTGCTGCGATTTTACACAACAATCAATTAACAGCATTATTTGCTGAAAATGAAGCTGCTTTAACTGCTGCTGGCGTACAGCATGCTCATATGAGCAAAGTTCATTTATTTGAATTGTTTGTGGGTTGTTTCGTTGGTGCGATTACATTTACAGCATCAGTATTTGCTTACGGTAAATTAGCTGCTAAGAAATGGGCAAAAACGATTTCTGGTGCATGGGTTAAACCTGTTCAAGCGCTAATCTTTGCTGCAATGCTTGCTGCAGGCATTATGTTCTTCTTGACGAATAACATGACTGCTTTCTGGGCGATGACAGCACTTGCACTTGCATTTGGTTGGGTTTGGATTGCGCCAGTTGGTGGCGGTGATATGCCAGTTGTGGTATCGCTTCTTAACTCATTCTCTGGTTGGGCTGCAGCTGGTATTGGTTTCACACTAGAAAACAATATGTTAATCGTTGCTGGTTCACTTGTAGGTTCTTCTGGTGCGATTCTTTCTTACATCATGTGTAAGGCGATGAACCGTTCAATCATCAACGTATTGTTTGGTGGTGCGATGGGTGGTGCAGCAGTTGCTACAGCGGACAAAGGCGAACAAGTTCAACGTAACTATCGTTCTGGTTCAGCAGATGACGCAGGTTTCTTGATGTCAAATGCTGACAGCGTTGTGATTGTACCTGGTTATGGTATGGCGCAAGGTCGTGCACAGAATGCAGTTAAAGAATTATGTGAAATCTTAAAAGAACAAGGCGTAACAGTACGTTTTGCGATTCATCCAGTTGCTGGTCGTATGCCTGGTCACATGAACGTATTACTTGCTGAAGCTGATGTTGCGTATGAAGACATCTTAGAGATGGATGAGATCAACTCAGACTTCCCAGCAACAGATGTAGTACTTGTAATCGGTGCGAACGACGTAGTTAACCCTGCAGCGAAAGATGATCCAAGTTCACCAATCTATGGTATGCCGATTCTTGAAGCTCACAAAGCTCGTACAATCATGGTAATCAAGCGTTCTATGGCAACAGGTTATGCTGGCTTAGACAATGACTTGTTCTACAATGAAAAAACAATGATGATCTTCGGTGATGCGAAGAAAGTTGTTGAAGATATGACGAAAGCAATCAATGGTGGTGGTCACTAATCTGACCTCATCAGGATTGAGAAAGCCACCCTTGGGTGGCTTTTTTATTTCGTTCTTATCAATTAAAGAAAATTTTCTACAAGATCCATGGATTGATCATAGAGTTCACGAGCGAGTTGTTGATTTTTTGCGTGTGGTGATTTCCAGTCTGGCATATGTGCACTGACATATTCACCATTACGATTTGCCCAATGATCTGCAATAGCCATATCTGTAATTAACTTAGCTGGAACAGAAGTGGGGACTAAGCCGATTTTCATAACTTCATAAACAGGCTTTGGTAGTTCGCGATAGATGTCTGATGCAACGCCACCTGGATGCAAAGCATTATTGGTAATGGTGCTATTCGCCATACGTTCAGCTAAAGCATTACTGAATAAAAGATTCGCTAACTTAGATTGCCCATAATAAAACAGCGGATTGTAAAAACCTTCTGCGCGAAATTTATTAGGTTTGATTGAACCTGCCCAATGTGCAATTGAAGCAAGGTGGATGATGCGGGCTTTAGGTGCTTTTTCTAAAACTGGGAGAAGCTTTTGGGTAAACAGGAAGTGACCGAGATAATTCACACCAAATTGTTGTTCAAAGCCATCTTGAGTGAGTTGTTTGGTCTTAGCAAACAATCCTGCATTGTTAATTAATACATCTAAATCACCATAACGATCCGAAATTTCATCCGCTGCTTTTCGTGTATGTTCTAGGCTATTTAAATCTAAAGAAATAAAATCCACTTGCCCTTGGTCTAATGCACGTAACTTTTTCAGTGCAGCCTGTGCCTTTAGAGGGTTACGACAAGCCAAAATGACATGTTGTCCATTTTTCACAAGTTGTTCAGCGGTAGCGAAACCAATCCCAGTATTCGCACCTGTAATTAAAATTTTCATTCCTATGCTCCAGCAATACTTATATTTCTAAAACTTTAAAGCATTGTTATATTGCTTTAATTTTGACAATTTGTCATGTCAATTTTGTGCGTAAGGTGATTCATATTTATTTGAGATGCGTATTTGTCAATGAAGAGACTGATATTCAATGTGATTTCTACAAGATATCTATGGCATATCTAAGTTTTTATTTTTTTACATTGAATAAATATAAATACTTGAAAATATAAAAAGAAATATATGTTTATCTTGGCATTCTCCTTGCACTGGATTGAATGATCTTTTAAGGGGAATTTAATGAAAAATATAATTTTGATTTCTACATTTTTAATATTTCTCTCAACATCAGTATCCGCCTCAACAGCACCGAATATTCAAGAAATTCGTATTTCACTCGATAGTGTTTGGGTGGTTATTGGGGGGATCTTGGTGTTTTTCATGCAGGCAGGATTTGCATTGATCGAAAGTGGATCAGTGCGTAGTAAAAATACGGTCAATGTACTGATGAAGAACTATATGGATACCTGTATCGGGGGCTTAGTATTTTGGTTGTTTGGATTTGGATTAATGTTTGGCTTAAATCAATCGGGATGGATTGGATTGAGCCACTTTATGCCAAATCAGATGGATGATTGGCATTGGAACTTACTTTTCTTCCAAATGATGTTTGCTGCGACGGCTACAACCATTGCGAGTGGAGCAATGGCAGAGCGTATCCATTTTGTTGCCTATGTGGTAAGTGCCATTTTTGTGAGTGGTGTGATTTATCCAGTTTTTGGCAGTTGGGCGTGGGGTGGTTTGTTTGGGGGAGATGGTTGGCTTAAAGCAATGGGCTTTATTGATTTTGCAGGTTCTACAGTTGTGCATTCTATTGGTGGTTGGGTGGCTCTTGCAGGGATTATTGTACTTGGTCCTCGTTTAGGGCGATTTGGGCGTAAAGGACAAAGCCATTTTTTAGCTGGACATAATTTACCTCTAGTTGCGCTAGGTGGGTTTATTTTGTGGTTTGCTTGGTTTGGTTTTAATGCTGCTTCAACTGTTTCAGCAAATGTCAGTATTGGTCGTATTGCGTTGAATACACATTTAGCTGCATGTGCAGCAGCTTCAACTTATATGATTTTGGCATTGATTCGATCTAAAGCTGTATTAATACGCAATACCATTAATGCTTCGCTGGCGGGGTTGGTCGCGATCACTGCTGGTTGTGCCACGATGTCTCCAATTTTCGCGGTTATGACAGGTGTTGGCGCAGGTATATTGATTAGCTTTGTGCCACAACTTCTTGTCAAAATGCAGTTGGATGATGTTGTAGATGCGGTGGCGGTTCATGGTGTTTGTGGTGCTTGGGGTACATTGGCGGCTGGCGCATTTTTGGAAACTAATCTTTTTGGTGCAAATGTGATGTATGTTCAGGTCATAGGAATTTTTGCTGCGTTCGTTTGGGGATTTGGTTTGGCATTGCTGGTATTTAAGATTTTGGACAAAGTTCTTGGAGGTTTGAGAGTGTCTCAGCAACATGAACAACGAGGACTGGATTATACCGAGCACGCGGAGCTTTCATATCCAGAGTTTCAAAGGGATTTAACCTTTGATGCTGACAATATTACGCATCGTCATTAATAGGAGCTGTGTTTATGGCTGAATTAACGATTGAGCAAAAGAGATTAGCAATCGAAAAAGGCTTATCTCAGTTTTTACCTGAGTCTGTTTTGCAGCGTGCTTTACGTTATTGGGAGCGTGAATATGGGCATCAGCCATCATTTGTTTTGAATCGATTTCTCAGTGAAATTTGTTCAAATGATGAATTGCGTATGCAGCGCAAAGAAATGTTGCGTCAAGTTCTATACGAAATCTCAATATTAGAGAAGCAGCAACATCTTAAAGTAAAGGATAAAAAAGTATCCACCACGCAGCCAAGTATTCAAATTAATGAAAATAATAATGCGCTTTTTCTGGTGTTTTATGATTTCGTGATGGCTGTATTAAAGGGTGTGATACGAGATGATTATCTAGAGTTTGTGGAAGAAATACAGAAAAGCATGAAGAAGCATCGATTACTTGCTGGATATTTTTATCTTCTGGGTGCAGAGCAGGAGTCATTAAAGCAAATTTCACAGCAACATTATGCTGATATGTTAACTATGCTATATGCGATTTATTGTGATTTTTACGGTCCGAATAAAGCAGATCAGCTTTATGCTGCAATACGGCAAGAAATCAAACAGAATTATACTGAAGTGAATCTCGCATCATTATTATAGATATAAAAAAGCGACCTACTAAGGTCGCTTTTTTGAGCTTTAAGCTACTGATTCAGGAGTGCGCCATAGGCTTTCGAGATCATAAAACTTACGGGCAGTAGGTAACATTACATGTACAACGACATAACCTAGATCGATAAGGATCCATTCAGCATCTCGTTCGCCTTCGACGCCGAGTGGGCGGAAACCTGCTTTACGTGCTTCATCAGCAACATTATCAGCAAGGGCTTTAACATGACGAGTAGACGTGCCGCTTGCGATCACAATTGCATCGGCAACATTACTGATTGAACTTACATCAAGTTCTAAAATATCTTTGGCTTTTACATCTGCAAGGGCTTCATGTACAACTTTTAGACAAGCTTGTACATCTTTATTAGATGATTGGATTTTTAGGTCGTGAGAATTAGAAGCGCTGGGCGATGGTTCTAAATTCATAGAGGGTATATTTTCCTGACAATTGCTCATTGTCAAATATACCGTTTTTCTCTAAAAAATTCAAATTTTAGCCGTAACAGTTTATGTATTCACATCATTGGAGAAGTACTTTTTTTTCCATCCAAATGATTGATATGATTGATCTTTTGGTCTATATTCAGCCCCAATGTAGCCTTTGTAGTCACTCTGAAGTAACCAATCGAAAATAGGCTTGTAGACAATACTACCTGTATCGGGTTCATGTCGATGTGGACAATCTGCAAATTGAATATGTCCAATAAGATCAATATTTTCCTGCAATCCTGCTAGAACATCTTCCCCCATCATTGCCATATGATAGCAATCGTATTGCATTTTAAGAGCAGGGTGGTTCACTGCTTCTAACATTTCTTGGGCTTGAGCAATATTTTGAACGAGAAAGCGGGGCATGTCGGTCCCGTTAATCATTTCAAATACAGGAGTAATACCTTGTTCTGTCAGCATATGGCAGGCAAGTTTTAAGTTGCTTGATAATGTGTTTAGGCAAGGTAAAAGGTCTGCATCCAAAGGTTGCTTACCTGCCAAAATATTGACACTTGGTACCTTGAGTGCTTTTGCATATTTGATGGCTAATTCAAGTGCGTGATGAAAAGCGATTTCCTGGCCTGGCACCCCTGCAAGACCATCACCACCTTGCATAAGATCCCCAGCTGGAACGTTAATTAAGCAAAGTGATAACCCATGTTGTTCAAGCTGAGTTTGAATGTCTAGGATGTCTAATTCGTATGGAAATTGAATTTCAACATGTTGAAAACCATGATTTCGAGCGAGTTCGAATCGTTCTATCAAAGGTACTTCAGTAAAAATCATGGATAAATTGACTGCAAGTCGGCTCATGTTCAATCTCCTTGAATTAATACTTTATTGTTCTATATATTGAATGATAGTCGCTAAATCCTTCTCAGCAAAGCCATTTTCTTGGTGAGCTTGTAACTGTAATAGAGCTTTTTGTGCAACAGGTATTGTTAAGTTAAAACTTTGAGCTAGTTTTAGCGCATTATTTAAATCTTTTGATAAAGTTTGCACTTTCCATTGCACAGGTTCGAATGTATGAGTTGCCATTCGTGGTGCAAGTATTTGAAATGGTTTGGAGTCGGCGAAACCGCCTGCAAGAGCAGGGGCAAGTAGTTGGGTGTCAACACCTGCTTGGTCTGCTAAAGCGACAGCTTCTGCAATCAAAGTGCTATTTGCAGCAACGATTAATTGATTACATATTTTTGTTGCTTGACCAGTGCCAGATGCCCCCATGCGCGTAACACGTTGTGATAATACTTGATATATCGGAGCAAGTTGCTGGATGGTTTGTTCATCTCCACCTGCAAAGATGACCAGTGTCCCTTGTTCAGCGCCTGCAGTCCCACCTGAAACGGGTGAGTCAATCCATGTTAGGTTTTTTTCTTGAGCAGCCCGAGCTAAATTTTGTGTTGCTGAGACAGACAAGCTTGAGAAATCGACAAGAATCTGTCCTGCGGCTAAATGAGGTTGAATTTTGCTGAAAACACTTTCGACGGCAGAGTCATCAGCCAAACAGATTAGAATAACGGGATATTCATTTATTTGTTCTAAGTCGAGTGCAATCGCACCTTGTTGAATGATTGAATCACATGCATGTGGACTTCGATTCCAAACAGCGACTTTATAACCTGCTTGGAGTAATCGGATTGCCATACGCGTTCCCATTAACCCCATTCCTAAGAATGCGATTGGTGTTTGCTGATTAACATGCATGTGAAAATACTCAGATCATAATTACTTGTATTGACGAGGTAAGAATTGAACTTCAGGGTTCTTATCTTTCTTACGAGCGAGGGCACTATTTTTACCTAATAACAGTTTGAGTTGCCATAATTTTTCAAGGCGTAATGCTTTTTCTGGTTGGTGCTCCATGGCGTCGAGCACTCGTTTTGCTGCCATTAATGCATCTGGTGAACGTTGCAGCATTTCTTGAGCAATCACATGTGCTTTTGCTAAAGGATCTTGATCAAGATGAGTCACTAAACCGATATTTTTTGCATATTCTGCATCAAAGATACGTGCAGTGAGTGTGAGTTCTTTCGCTAAATCAACACCGATCAGACCTTTTAATGAACGTGTTAAGCCCATGTCTGGTACTAATCCCCAACGACTTTCCATAATAGACATTTGGGTGTTAGGTGTTGCAATTCGAATATCTGCGGCAAGAGCGAGCTGCATTCCTGCACCAAAACAATATCCCTCAATCGCAGCAATGACAGGGATCGGAAGATTTTGCCAAATAAGAAATGCTTTTTGGAATAAGCTTTGCCCTGGTTTGATCAGTTCCCACGCTGCAAATGCCGTATTTTTGGGATTATTCAGGTCGGATAAGTCAATCCCAGCACTGAAGACATGTGCTTCACCTGTCAAAATGACACAACGAATCGAACGATCTTTTTCGATTTTTTTTGCAGTGGAAACAAGTTCTTTTAATAATGCAAAACTCATTGCATTACGTTTGTCTGGGCGGTTTAGATAAACCGTTGCAATTCCATTGTTTTTCTCAATACGTAAAAGCGACATTTGCTTAACTCTTATTGTGTGCGATAAGTCAGCATAGCATGAGTCCCAGAGTGGAAACATGACACAACAGTCACGCTAAATGTCATGAGAGTGTAAAACCAGATTAGCAGCTAGCTTGACTTGTTCGATTGCCGTATTGAGTTCATTAAAGCGATGATTTGTTTCACTAATAAATGCATCATCCGCTTTTCTACGCTCCTTTCGCAGTGTCGAAACAAATTGCTCAAATTCACCAGAAACACGTTGCAGGTTAGGTGTTCCAACATAACGTGTTGCACCATATAAGCGGTGCAATACATGTTCCAACTGAGGGAAATCTTCAAGTTCGATTAACTGTTGCATTTCAGCTAGTTCAGTATCAAAGCTATCGACTAACATATTGAGTAGGTCTTGAGCGAGATCTTCTTTGTTCGCGGCAAGTTGAATGCTTTGTTGCCAATTTAGAATTTGCGGGTCAATCGATTCAACAGGGCGTTTCTGCTCATTCACTTGAGTTTGAGAACTAAAATTATTCTTTGTCCAATGGGTAAGGATTTGAATGATTTGTTCCATTTGAATAGGTTTGGTGACGTAATCATTCATACCCACTTTGAGTAGCTTTTGTTTTTCATCCGCTAAAGCGTGTGCTGTAAGAGCAATGATTGGGAGCTGCATACCTGAATCTAAGGTTGACTCTAGTGAGCGAATCGCTCTCGTGGTATCAATTCCTGACATCACAGGCATTTGAATGTCCATGAAAACAAGATCAAAAGGCGGAAGTTTTTGCTCGATGCGTTCTTGAATCAGGTCAATAGCTTTTTGACCACTCAATGCTTTGGTTGTGGTGACATTTAACTCACCAAGTAAGGCTTCAAGAACGATGAGGTTTGGCAAGTGGTCATCAACGGCTAAAACATGCAAGCCTTGACCATTAAAGTCTTCAGGCTCTTGTTCGAAGATCGGTTGGTTGCTCAGGAGCTGTACAAGTTCACGACGACTCAATGGCTGATAAAGTGGTCGAGCGCGGTATTCATTGAGCATATTTGGTTCTAGGCTCATTTGATATCCATACACAGCTAAATTGCCGCTATAACGTTGACGGATTTCTTTGAGCAATGCTTCTGTATCGCCACTGTGATCAACGATCAACCATGTATTATCTTGTTGGCTTAAATGATTTAAGCGACTGAATAGATCCAGAATTGATTGGGTTTCAATATGTGAGACATGATAGTTTTCTAAATATGAACGTAAAACACTTGCTGTTGCAGGGTGGGCGAGATAAGACACCACTTGCAAGTGCTCAAAGTGTGGATGCTCAACATATTCATCTTGCTCTTCAACTTTAAACAGCGCCGTGAACCAAAAGGTTGATCCTTTTTCTGTCGGTGCGCGTTCTTGATTGTCCTCGAAGCCGATGTGACCATGCATTAAGTGTACTAATTGTTTGGAAATTGCTAATCCAAGACCTGTACCACCAAATTGGCGTGTAACGGATGCATCACCTTGCGAGAATGATTCAAATAATTTTTTACGATCGGTCCCACTTAGACCAATCCCGCTATCTTGAACACTGAAATGTAGTAAACATTGACCAATTTCATCATCCTCCATTCGAACGCGTACGATGATTTCACCATCGGGGGTGAATTTAATTGCATTTGAGATGAGGTTGGTCAGAATTTGTTTAAAGCGTAATGCATCGCCTACAACGTGTTGTGGGATATTTTCAGCATAGTAGAACGCCATGTTGATATGCTTTTGTGCAGCCAAAGGCGAAAGCATATCCATAACATCAAAAATAGCTTCTTCTAGGTCAAAAGGTGCAGTTTCGAGTTCTAGTTTTCCTGCATCAATTTTAGAAAAATCTAGTACGTCATTAATGAGTGCCAATAGATGTGCAGATGACTTGCGTATAGTTTGAAGATAAAGGTTTTGTTCATTACTCAAATTTTGTTGGCGGAGTAATAAATGAATAAAACCATCAATACTATTTAGTGGTGTTCTCAGCTCATGGCTGATATTGGCAAGGAAAACAGATTTTGATTGATTTGATGAAATTGCTTGGTCACGTGCCTGACGATAGGTAATGTTTTGGACTTCTAAGGTATCTAAGGTGCGGCGTAAATCTTCTTCTGTCTGTTCAGTATGTTCTTTAAGTTCCAAGAAACTGAAGTGTAGGCGTTTAACAACGTTGGCAATATCTCGCTGCAATAAACGTAGCTCACCAGTACTGTTCACTACAATATGTTGATCTAATGTATCTGCATTTAAACGTTGCATTTGCATCCGTATTTCATACAGTGGAGCTAACCAACGTCGTGAAAATACATTTAAGCAGAACAATAGGATGAGTAAGGTGATCAGACCTGTTACGACTAGTGATAATAAAATCTTATAGCGAGCCAGTTCTAAAGGGTGATTATCGAGCTCAACCATCAACCAAACTGGATTGGTAGCATCACTTTTAATTTTTGTACCGTAAATGCTGTTGTGATTGTGTTGTATTGGTCCAAAAAAATTACTGTTATTTGGGAAAGTTGGCCAGAAACGATTGTTTTGATAGCCGACGCTAAGATAGGTTTGTCCTTGACTATCAATCAAAACGGCTCGTTGTAAGTTCTTCTCATTAAACATCTTTTGCATGATGTTTTGAGCACGATAATATTGATCAGGACGTTCTTGCACCAGTCGCAGTAAATCTGCGGCAGTTTGATGATATCGAGCTAAGATTGCAGAAGCATCTGAACGTTGTTGTTGTTTTGCTGAGTTCGTCGTTTCTGATAAGACCCAAAGAATTCCAACGCTGGTCAATACCGCAATCGGCACTAAAATCAGTGCGATCAACTGTCCGTAAGCATGATTCAGCCGTAAACGCTTTGATAGGGTTTTATTGAAATTTGACATAGTGCGGTCAGATTTATCATTCTGCGAAACATCTTATCATGCTTTGAGAAAAGCGAGGCATTTACCAGCCAATAAAAAGCATATTGAAAAGGTGCAGTATTTTGGTTTTTTTCATACAATAGTCGCCACCTTAATATCGGTGTCGATCATGACGAATACGCAAACTGATTTTTTAGCAGAAGAATTTTTACTGGATTATTATGTCGGTAAAAGCCCCTTGGTGCGTTTACAGCGTTTAGCGAGTCATACTCAAGCCACGGTATTAGCAAAATTAGAAGGCAATAATCCTGCTGGATCAGTGAAAGACCGTCCTGCTTATAACATGATTATCCAAGCTGAAAAGCGTGGACAAATTAAGCCTGGTGATACTTTGATTGAGGCAACCAGTGGAAACACAGGTATTGCACTTGCGATGGTTGCGGCAATGCGCGGCTATAAAATGAAACTGATCATGCCAAACAATATGAGCCAAGAGCGTAAAGACGCAATGTCTGCGTATGGTGCTGAGTTAATTGAAGTGACTCAGAAACAAGGTATGGAAGGTGCTCGTGATCTCGCGATGCAAATGCAAGCTGAAGGTAAGGGCTTGGTGTTGAACCAGTTTGGTAATCCAGATAACGTGGAAGCACATTATCTCACGACAGGTCCTGAAATTTGGAAACAAACAGGTGGGAAAATCACCCATTTTGTAAGCTCAATGGGAACTACAGGTACCATCATGGGTGTTTCCAAATATTTAAAAGAACAAAATCCTGATATTCAAATTGTAGGCCTACAGCCGTCTGATGGTTCAAGTATTGCTGGAATCCGTCGTTGGCCAGAAGAGTACTTACCAACTATTTTTGATCGTAGTCGAGTTGATCGTATTATAGATATTCCACAAATTGAAGCTGAGCGAACTATGCGTAAGCTCGCTCGCCATGAAGGTATCAGTGCTGGTACATCATCGGGTGGTGCAGTGTGGGCATCTATTAAAATAGCAGAAGAAAATCCTGACGCAGTGATTGTATGTATTATCTGTGATCGCGGTGATCGTTACTTATCAACGGGATTATTCTCCGTACAAGATTAAAATCTCCGCCTAGCCCCTCTCTTTGAAAAAAGAGAGGTTGGGAGGGATTGAGCGAGATTCCGATGAACTTACGTTTTCCAATTTTAGTTTTTGATATTGAAACACTCACCGATCTAAAGGCAGGGGCCCATCTTTATCATTTAGATTTACCTGATACTGATGTGGAGCAAGCGCTTACAAAAATTCGTCGTCAAGAATCTGGTATGGATTTTCAGCGACTTCCATTGCATGAGATCGTTTGTATTTCAGGATTATGGATTGATGAAAAAGGGTTTCGACTTTTTTCGTTTAGTCAGGAAAATAACTCCGAAGCAGAAATGTTAACTAAATTTTTATCAATTTTTGATAAAAAACAGCCTACGTTGATCAGTTGGAATGGTTCGCAGTTTGATTTGCCCGTTATTTTATTTAGGGCGATGTATCATGGTTTATCTGCTCCAAGTTTATTTGATCAAGGCGAAATTGATAATCAGAAGCGGTATAATAACTACCAAAATCGTTATCACCAGCGTCATGTAGATTTGATGGATGTGATGGCGATGTTTAATGGTCGCAATTTCCAGAAGCTTGATGATATTGCCTGTTTACTTGGCTTCCCAGGCAAGCGTGGTGAATCAGGTTATCATGTACCAGAGTATGTGCGCTCGGCACAGTGGTTGAAACTGACCAGTTATTGCGAAGGCGATGTCTTAAATACATGGTTGGTTTATTTGCGTTGGTTATTGTTGAAAGGTCAATTAAATCAACTTGATCATCAACAGTTGATTCAATCAACAATTGATTATTTACAAACTCAAACGCAACAGACAGAATTTTTACAGGTATGGCAGCAGACATCGCAATATACTGTATTCACCGCAGATACGTTTGCGCAAAAAAATTAGGTTGATCTTTTGAAGCATAAAGCAAAAAAACGTCCCGTTCACCATCCGATTTACACCTTCGATATTGAAGCTTTTTCACACGAAGGGCGTGGTATAGCGCACTATGGAACGCATCCTGACCATCCTAAAGAAAAGCATGGTAAGAAAGTGTTTATTCGTTATGCTTTAGTAGGTGAGACAGTAAAAGCAAAAATCACCAACCAAACCACACGTTTAGAAGAAGCGGAAATGATCACACTAGAAAGTGATGCTTCGGAGCAACGAGTTGCACCTGTGTGCGCGCATTTTGGTGTGTGTGGTGGATGTAGTTTGCAACATATTCATCCAGATCAACAGATAGTGTTAAAGCAAAATGTATTGAAGTCACATTTAGAACATTTTGCCGGTTTACAACCAGAAGAATGGTTAGCTCCAATTCGTTCTGTCAAAACAGATTATCGTCGCCGTGCTCGCATTGGCGTGCGGTATATTCCAAAACAAAATCGACTAGTGATGGGGTTTCGAGAACATCATAGCAACCATTTGACTGATATACAGCAATGTAAGGTCTTAGATCAGGTTTTGTCAGATGCGTTGGTAGAACTAAAAACTTTACTCGAAAGTCTAACAGGCAAAGCCCACATCGGTCATATAGAATTGGCGATGGGTGATAATGAGGTCGCGTTATTAATTCGTCACTTGGATGAATTAAATGTGTCGGATGTCAACCAATTGCGTCAATTTACGTTACTCAAGGGATGGCAGTTATACTTTCAACCAAAAGGTATAGACAGTTTGCATCGAGTTGACGATGAACATGCACCTATGCGTTTACATTATAGTCTTGAGGATTTTAAGGTGAAGTTTGCATTTTCGCCTTTAGATTTTACTCAAGTGAATAGCCATGTGAATGCGCGTATGGTTCAGTTGGCATGTGAATTGCTTGATTTGAAAGAGGGTGAGCGAGTACTTGATCTGTTTTGTGGGTTAGGTAATTTCTCTTTACCTTTAGCACGCTGTGTGGGTGAAACGGGTCGAGTCATCGGTGTTGAAGCAAGTGATGAGATGGTTGAACGAGCAACTGAAAATGCGCAAGCAAATTATTTGACTCAAGCCAGCTTCTTTTCACAAGATTTAACAAAAGACTTTTCGCATCATTCTTGGGCAAAGCAAGGATTTGATGCATTATTAATTGATCCTCCACGATCAGGTGCTTATGAGGTTATGCAATACGTACCTAATTTTGGAGCGAAAAGAATCGTTTATGTTTCATGTAATCCTTCGACACTGGCAAGGGATGCAGGTGTACTGGCACAATATGGCTATCAACTTAAAAAAGCGGCAGTGATGGACATGTTTACCCATACTGAACATGTTGAGTCAATTGCCTTATTTGAAAAAATTGAACAGCTTGAAAAGACCCAAGAGATAAACGATTAGAAAATGAGTTACATATCCAGAGGAGAATGGTATGGTCACAGTACGTGAGCAGTTACCTGGACGACTTCACGAGTTGTCAGAGGAAACGACTGTAGAACATGCCGCTGAAGCGCAAAGTGGTCTAGTCTCATGGTTAGATCGAGTGCGCGATATCTTGGGTGGGGCAGAGTTAAAGCAACTACAAAAAGTTGCGCAACTTACCTTAGAAAAAGAGTTAGAAACAACGGTGAATCATCGTAGCAATACCTTTAGTACAGGTATTGGTATGGCGGATATTTTGGCACACTTACATGTTGATGAAGATACGCTTTCGGCAGCTGTCTTATATCGTAGTGTACGTGAAGGCCTGATTACTTTAGAAGATATTCAACAACAATTTGGAGAGCAAGTGTTGAGCCTTGTAAAAGGTACGCTTGCAATGGGTAAGCTCTCTGAGTTGATCGAAAAAAATAAACGTTTAGAAGATCATTTTAATAATAATCAGCGCGAACACCTGAGTGGCATTTATAAAATGCTGATCTCAGTGACGGAAGACGTTCGTGTTGTACTGATTAAGCTTGCTGAGCGTACTTATGCCTTACGTGAATTGGCGACTGCAAGTAAAGAGCGTCAAGAGCGTGTCGCACGAGAAATTCTAACGATATATTCGCCTTTAGCGCATCGTCTAGGGATTGCTCAACTCAAGTGGGAACTTGAAGATCTTGCATTCCGATATTTAGCGCCAGAGCGATACAAAGAAATTGCTTCTTTGTTGAATGAAAAGCGTTTAGAGCGCGAACAATATATCCAATTCGTGATTGATAAACTCAAAACTGAATTGGCAGAGCATGATATCCAAGCTGAAATTAGTGGTCGAGTAAAACACATTTATTCGATTTATCGCAAAATCAAAAGCAAGAACCTTAGCTTTGATCAGTTATATGATATTCGTGCTGTTCGAGTTTTAGTTAAGGGAGTTCCTGACTGCTATCACGCTTTGGGTATTGTGCATCAGTTGTGGCGTCATATTCCAAATCAGTTTGATGATTATGTAACCAATCCTAAGGCAAATGGCTATCGCTCTTTGCATACGGCTGTGATTGCTGAGAATAAATCGCTTGAAGTACAAATCCGTACGTTTGAAATGCACAATGAGGCAGAGTTAGGCGTATGTTCGCACTTTAACTATAAAGAAGGGGCAAAGAATACCGATCATTCATTTAATGATCGCTTACACTCTTTACGTGCAGTGCTTGAACATTACCAAGAACGTACTGAAACCACACCACATGCCGAAGATGATGAGTCTAATGGTATTGATCATATTCAAGATTTTGAAAATTTTGAAAAGATTTATGTGTTTAGTCGTGATGGGGATATTAAAGAATTACCCCGTGGTTCGACAGTTTTAGATTTTGCTTACCATGTGCATACTGAAGTCGGTAACAAGTGTTATGCCGCACGTGTTAACCAGCGTTATGTTCCTCTTACCTATACCTTGAAAACAGGTGAGCAAGTTGAAATTTTAACGAAGAAAGATCGTGAACCTAATCGTGATTGGTTGGTGAATTCTTTAGGTTATATTAAAACCGCTCGAGCAAGAGATAAGTTACGTCACTGGTTTAGACAGCAAGATCGTAGTAAAAATATTGAAGTTGGACGTGAGTTACTCAATAAAGAGTTGGCGCGTTTAGCGATTCATCCAAAGAGTATTGATCTCAAAGATTATTCATCACATTTTAACTTGAAATCTGGTGATGACATTCTAGTGGCTTTGGTGAGTGGTGATATCAGTCTACATGCATTGATTAATCAAGTTAATCGTCAAATGCATCTAGATCAAGATGAGCCTGAATTAGTGCTGAAACCAGCATTGAATCCACGTGCAAGCCATACTTTATCTGCGCATGGGATTTTGATTGATGGTTTGGATAACGTAGAACTGCATATTGCACAGTGCTGTCAACCTGTTCATGGTGAGTCAATTGGTGGTTATATCACTTTAAATCGTGGTGTAAGTATCCATAAAGTGGCTTGTCCTGATTATATTCGTATGACGACTCAAGAGCCTGAAAGAGCGGTTGAGGCGGATTGGGAAATGCAGCCAACACGAGGACAGAGTGTTCAAATCGTGGTGGAAGCGTATGATCGCCGTGGTTTACTGAAAGATCTCACACAGGTGATTTTCTCAGACCAAATTAATATTCGTCAGGTCAATACGATTTCTGAGGCAGATGGTATCGCCAATATGAAACTCTTGATTGAAGTTAAAGGTTTGGCGCAATTGTCTCGGTTATTAGCTCGTTTGGAGCAACAACCAGGGATTATTAGCGCTAGGCGTTTGGTTCAAGGAAGCTAAATTAATAAAAAGCTGCATGTTAATGCAGCTTTTTTGTATCAGCGCTTCGATAAGAAAATATTGGTGAGTCGATTTAAGAATTGTGGGCTAATACTCGACAATTGATACATCAGTTTGGTTTTGATGCCTACAGGCGTATGTGTCGGAATTAAAGCATGATCTTTTTGTTGTGCCAAATGTAATACTTGTTTGGCAACATCAGCAGGGGTTAAATCAACGCCGATATTTTGAATACTACCTGCATCCATATTCTTCACCATATTGGTTTGAACGAATAAAGGCATGACATCAAGTACACGAATATTGTACTTTTGCCATTCAACATCTAATGCTTCCGTTAAACCACGAACGGCAAATTTACTTGAGGAATATGAGGCTAAATCTGCTTGACCATAAATTGCTGAAGCAGAGGATAAATTGATAACACGAGCAAATTTTGCCTGTTGCAAATGATTTAAAGCCGTATGACAGCCATTTATAACGCCTTTGACATTGATATCAATGGTGCGATGGTGTGATTGGATATCTGTTTTTTCAAATGGCCCAGAATACAAAATTCCAGCATTATTGACTAAAATATTGAGTTCACCAGCCCAGTTTCTAAATTCTTGTAAAGCGATTTGCCATTGATGGTAATTGCTGACATCGAGATAACCAGCCTTAGCATTCTCACCTAACTCAGTGGCTAATTGCTCAGCAAGTTCTTGGTTAATGTCATAAATTCCAACTTTATAGCCATTCTTATGGAATAAACGTGCGATTTCAGCGCCAATTCCTTGTGCAGCACCACTGATAAAAACACTAGCTTGCATTGCTGTCCTTTATATTGATATTTCTTGAGTGGGTGTATATTACGCACAAGCGGCTTTATGCTGCAACAATTTAGCGGTTTAGGTTTGAGGGGGTCATCATGGAAAAATTATTAGAGATCATGCAGGAATTAAGACAAAAATGTCCATGGGATCAACAACAAACACCTGAAAGTTTAACTCGTTATGCAATTGAAGAGGCTTATGAGGTCGAAGCTGCCATACGTGAGGGCAATATTGATGAGATTCGAAATGAATTGGGTGATTTGCTGTTGCAAGTGGTGTTTCAATCACAAATGTTTAGTGAGAAAGGGGCATTTGATTTTAACGATGTGGTAGATGCAATCAGTGAAAAGTTGATACGTCGTCATCCACATGTTTTCCAAGCAGATCAGTTTAAAGATTTGAGTTCAGACCAAGTAAGTGAATTGTGGAAGCAAATTAAGCTACAAGAAAAAAAAGATAAAAGTGTATCTAGATTAGATGAAATCAAACATGCTCCAGCCTTGGTTCAAGCACAAGAGGTTCAAAAGAAAGCAGCGCAACTTGGTTTTGATTTTGAAACGGTGACTGATGCATATGCGAAATTAGAAGAAGAGTTAGGAGAGTTGCAACAAGCAATTAAAAATCAAAAAAATGATGAAATACAAGAAGAATTTGGAGACTGCCTATTTTCTTTGATCAACGTTGGCCGTAAACTTGGGCAGTCGAGTGAGACGGCATTGTTGGCAACAATTTATAAATTTAGAAGCCGCTTTGCTTATATTGAACAACAAGCACAACGACAAAATAAAGACTTGCAAGAAATGAGTTTAGCAGAAATGGATGAACTCTGGGAGCAAGCAAAACGACAATTAAAAACTGAGGGGAAAACACATGATTTTGTCGCAGCCACGCAGCAGACATAATCTATTTATACTGATTTTACTATGGGTTGGGTGTTATACAAGTGGTTATGCGCAGCAATTTGATCAATCTTATGAAAAGTGGAAAGCTCAACAGCAAGCGCGTGACCAGCAGTTAGCTAAACAGCCCAACAATAGTTACTATTTATCAAGACCTAGTCAGCAAAACACCAAACAATTTTCATCTTCTGTAAATATTCAGTCAGATAAAATTAGTTTGAATCAGGCAAATCTAGAACAGTTACAAACTTTGAATGGAGTGGGACAGAAAAAAGCTCAAGCAATCATTGAATACCGCCAAAAGAAGGGTGGTTTTAAAACAATAGATGAATTAATGAATGTAAAAGGAATCGGGCCAAAACTGCTTGAGAAGAATAAAGCAAAGCTCATACTTTAAGATTCAATAGGGAAAAAGTCGCTAATCTGAGCAATTGATCTGTTGAAACTTCAACAGAATAAATTGCCCTTTGTGTGTGTTAGAGCTATGATTAGCGACAAAATGTTATTTACGTCCTGACGTAGGAGACAGTGTCTTTTGCAAACTTTGCGCGCGTCAAAATGTGGTTTGTCCACAACTCAACTACCACCTTCAATTCTTGATGTAATTGATAGCCTCACTAAAGCAGGTTATGAAGCTTATATCGTCGGTGGTGGTGTTCGCGATATGATGCTTGGTCTTAATCCTAAGGATTTTGACGCAGTTACCAATGCTACACCAGCTCAAGTTAAAGAGGTTTTTGGTCGACGTTGCCGTATTATTGGTCGACGATTTGAGCTTGCACATGTTTATTCTGGTCGAGAATTAATTGAAGTTGCGACCTTTCGCGCACCGCCTAAAAAAGCAGTAACCAGTGCTTCTGGTATGATCTTACGAGATAATAACTGGGGAACGATTGAGCAGGACTTTGCTCGCCGTGATTTCTCAATTAACACTTTATATTATCAACCCCGTAAAGCCATCGTTCTAGATTTTTGTCATGCAGTTGATGACATTAAAACACGTACATTACGATTTCTTGGGGAGCCAGCACAGCGTTTCGAAGAAGATCCTGTAAGAATGCTACGTGCCTTGCGTTTTGCTGCAAAATTAAATTTTCAAATTGATTCTTCGATCTTAGATGTATTTAATCCTGAGATGACGCAATTGTTGCGTGATGTCTCACCGCATCGTTTATATGATGAATCTCAAAAATTATTTACGATGGGACACCTGAACCGTGTTCTACCGATGTTGATTGAGTTTGGTGTTTGGAAGCAATTGTTTGCTGAAATTCCACCGAACATCACTGCTTTTATTGAGCGTGCAGCTAGAAATACAGATCAGCGTATTCAAATTGGCAAAACCATTAATCCTGCATTTTTCTATGCGGTATTGTTATGGAAACCTTTTTTAGAGCGATGTGATTTTTATTTAAATAAAGGGATGGTTCCTGCAGAGGCTCGTGCACAAGCAGGTTTGGATGTTTTAAAACGTCAAGCGACTCGAACTATTATTCCTCGTTTTGCTGAAACTTTTATTCGTGAAGTTTGGGAAATGCAGACACGTTTGCTCAATCCAAAACCGCAACAAATAGAAGCCCTAGCAGGACATGCACGTTTTCGCGCAGGATTTGATTTCTTATTGCTTCGTGAGAAGTCTGGTGACACAAGCACAGATGGTATGGGTGTTTGGTGGGAAAACTACCAAGAGATGTCGATTGATCAAAAAGAAGCGGTCATTCGTCAATATAATCGCCAACGTACAAAATCAAGACGTAAGCTTGCTGAAGTTGATGATGTAAAGACTACTGAAATTGAACCTTTGGTGAATGTACCTGAACCTAAAAATCGACGTGCTAAAAAAGAGCGTGTTAGAACAGATGATTCGGTCAATCGTTTTATTGAGAAAGCTTCAACTGATTCAAATTTAATTCATGCTGATCATCCGATTTTGAAACGTAAACGTGTAAAACGTGATTTAGCAGAAGTTGTTTTTGGACCGACGCAATGACGATTCGTACTTATATTGGTTTAGGTTCAAACTTAGGTGACTCAAAACACATTCTTGCAGAAGCAGTTTTGAAATTATCAAGTTTGGGTACTGTTCAAGTCTCTAAACTATATCAAAGTCCACCGATGGGACCGCAAGATCAGCCTCATTATCTGAATGCTGTGGTTCAGTTAGATACAGAATTGTCGCCACTAGATTTGCTTGATCAATTGCAACAGTTTGAGAAAGATGCTGGACGTATTCGTTTGCGTCATTGGGGAGAGCGGACTCTTGATCTGGATTTACTGATTTATGGACAAGAGCAGATACACAATGAGCGTTTGACCGTGCCACATGTTGGTGTGTTGGAGCGTGATTTTGTCGTGATTCCATTATTAGATTTAGATGATCATTTACAAATAAATGGTCATTCTTTAAGAGATTTAGAACTTTTACAGCAAGCAAATTTGACTGTAATCGCAGATCAATCTTGGGCAAATGCTTAAGATTCGTCTGTTCTGGAAATGCCTGTAGAGGACACCATCATGATTAGTCTAAGTGACTTAAGAAAGTTTAAAGCCGAAGGACGCAAGTTTTCATGTCTAACTTGTTACGATGCAAGTATGGCTAAAGCAATGGAACTGGCTGAAATCGATACGATTTTAATCGGTGATTCTCTAGGAATGGCGATACAAGGACGGGACTCAACCCTTCCTGTAACAGTAGAAGATATGGCTTACCATACTGCTGCTGTTCGTCGCGGTAATTCGCATGCTTTGATCATGACTGATTTACCATTTATGAGTTATGCGACACTTGAAGATGGTTTGAAAAGTGCAAAAGCTGTGATGCAAGTTGGCGCGCAGATGGTCAAGATCGAAGGTGGTGCATGGTTAAGTGAATTGGTTCAAGTGCTTACACGTAATGGTATTCCTGTTTGTGTACATTTGGGTTTAACACCTCAGTCTGTTCATGTTTTTGGCGGTTATAAACTACAGGCGAGAACACGTGAAGCAGCTGATCAATTGATTGCAGACTGCCAAGCTGTAGTTGATGCTGGCGCAGCAGTTTTATTGCTTGAATGCGTACCAGCACAACTCGGTAAAGAAATTGCTGAATTATTTCCAAACACACCTGTGATTGGGATTGGTGCTGGTAATCAAACCGATGGTCAAGTGTTGGTTGTACAGGATATGCTTGGGCTAACATTTGGACGTGTTGCACGTTTCGTTCGTAATTTTATGAAAGAACAATCAGGTGAAACAGCAATCCTAGATGCTTTTAAAGCTTATCATGCTGCTGTACAAGATCAGTCTTTCCCAGCTAAAGAACATACTTTCCAAGTTGAGCTGTAATTCATGAAAACAGAAACAACAATTCAAGGCTTAACTGCGTCTCTTTCACCTGCGCGTGCTGCAAAAAAAATGATTGGTTTCGTACCAACCATGGGGAATTTGCATGAAGGTCATTTGACCTTAGTTCGTGAGGCAAAGAAGATTTGCGATGTCGTTGTCGTAAGTATTTTTGTTAATCCAATCCAGTTTGGTGCTGGAGAAGATTTTGATAGTTATCCGCGTACACTAGAACAAGACAGTCGTTTATTGGCTGATGTTGGTTGCGATATTATTTTTGCGCCTTCTGTTGAACAAATGTAT
This sequence comes from Acinetobacter sp. P1(2025), assembly GCF_051390655.1. Lineage (NCBI taxonomy): Bacteria > Pseudomonadati > Pseudomonadota > Gammaproteobacteria > Moraxellales > Moraxellaceae > Acinetobacter > Acinetobacter sp. P1(2025). Next base: position 39,179 of record NZ_JBPKBJ010000005.1, on the reverse strand, counting down.
GGTTCACAGCCACGTTTAACTAACATTAGTGTTGGTCAGATTACTGACGATTTATGTGGTAAATCACGTCCAGGACATTTTGATGGTGTTGCGGTTGTCGTGACTAAATTATTTAATATTGTTCAGCCAGATTATGCATTTTTCGGGCAAAAAGACTATCAGCAACTTGCTGTTATCCGTCAATTAGTTCAAGACTTGAATATTCCACTTGAAGTGATTGGGGTGCCAATTGTTCGCGCTCAAGATGGTTTAGCTTTAAGCTCTCGTAATGGTTATTTAACTGAAGAGCAACGTGCAACAGCACCGAAGATTTATCAGCTATTGAAACAAGCTGAGCAAGATCTCCATGAAGGTAAAGCCTTGTCAGCGGTTTTGGCTACAATCTCGGATCAGTTGACTCAAGAAGGTTTTGTTGTAGATTATGTCGAGGCTCGACAACCAAATTTACAGCCAATTGAACAGTTTACTCAAAACTTAGTGCTGTTTGTTGCTGCAAAACTTGGTTCGACACGATTGATTGATAATTTACAAGTCGAATATAAAACATAAAACAATAAAAGGGCAAAATGCCATGAAGCGTATTCTTATCGTTACAGGTCAATCAGGCTCAGGGAAATCTTCAGCATTACAAGTGCTTGAAGATCTCGGCTATTATTGTATAGATAACTTACCCTTGGCATTATTGCCTGAGATTGTGGCAAAACTAGATCATGAGAATAATTTGGAGCAACTTGCCTTAGGTGTTGATATCCGAAGCACTCGTGCAGATATGCAAGAGTTTGATCATGTCTTTGAGCAGTTAAAAAGACATGGTTCGGTCGATGTTATTTATCTGACGACTCAAGATCAAGACTTGATTGCACGTTTCAGTGCATCACGACGACCACATCCTTTAGCGAGTCGTTTTAATAGTCTGTTGCAATGTATTCAAGAAGAAAAGCAACTGCTTATTCCGATACAATTTCGCTCTACAGTTCATATTGATACCACAGATAAAAGTGTTCATGATTTAAAACATATTTTATTGTCAAAATTAGGTCAGTCAGATAATTTGATTGTGATCTTGCAATCTTTTGGTTATAAGCACGGAATTCCTTTAGATGCTGATTATGTATTTGACGTAAGACATTTACCAAACCCGCATTGGGATTTAGAATTACGTCGTCTGTCTGGCTTAGATGAGCCAGTCCGTCAATTTTTAGAAAGTAATCAGCAAACCAATGAGATGTTTGCTGATATTTATGCTTTTCTTGAAAAGTGGTTGCCTGCCTTTGCTGAAGGGCATCGCCATTACATGACCATATCTGTGGGTTGTACTGGTGGGCAACATCGTTCCGTTTATATTGTGGATAGACTCAAAAAGGCTCTTGAGGCAAAATGGGCTGTCCAAATTTTACATAGAGAAATGAAGCACTGGTCATGATAGACACAACGATTGATGTAATTAATAAACTCGGCTTACATGCACGTGCTTCTGGTAAACTCATCGAAGTCACCACAAAGTTTCGCTCTTCTATTCAGATTGGGAAAGGCGATAAATTGGTTGATGCAAAGAATATTATGTCATTGTTGATGTTAGGTGCAGGTAAAGGCACGACTTTAAGATTAGTGATAGACGGTGCTGATGAAGATAAAGCACTGGAAGAAATTCAAACGCTGTTCGCAGCAAAATTTTATGAGGCAGAGTAATAGTGGCACGTGGTACCCAGCGTTATACCGATGAGGATTTTGAATCATTAGAGGGACGTGCGAGTAGAACCGAACAGAAAAAAGCTGTGCAACGTATGGCAGCTTTAGGTGAGCAATTGGCTCAATTAAATGTAAAACAGATTCAAAAACTTCCTGTTGATGAGCGTTTGATTGATGCGTTGCTTGAAGTGCAAAAGATTAGCTCTTTTGAAGCACGTCGTCGCCAGTTTCAGCGAATCGGTAAACTCTTGCGTAATGAAGATGAAAGTACCATTTTGTCTTATCTTACCCCTCAACAAGGCGCTAAAAAGCAAATGCAATTGATGCGTTGGGTTGATCGTATGATTGATCAAGGTGACCCAATCATCAATGAATTTAGTAAGGTTTTTAATGCCTCTGAACGACACACTTTACGCCAACATGTTCTGCGTATTCATCGTGATATCAAGCAGCAAGTGAGTGAAGAAGAACTTGAGGCATCAAAGCGTAAATTTGTGAATTATGTCCAGCAAGTCGCTCTGTTATCGGATCAAGGTTAATTCAAAAAAGAAGTTTCAAATGAAACTTCTTTTTTTATTCTAGAGTTAGTTTCCAAACTCACCTGTCGCGCGTTCTTTTGCCCATTCTCTTAAAATAAATTTTTGTAACTTTCCTGTTGAGGTTTTTGGAATCTCGGTAATCACCACATCTTTCGGAACTTTAAAGCGCGCCAGCTCCTTTTGGCAATGCAGAATAATATCTTCTGCTGAAGCTGAGATACCTTGCTTTAATTCAATAAAAGCACAGGGAACTTCTTGCCAGCGAGGATCAGGTTTTGCAACGACTGCAGCAGTTAAAACGGCTGGATGGCGATAAAGAACATCTTCGACTTCAAGTGATGAGATATTTTCGCCACCTGAAATAATAATATCTTTGGAGCGATCAGTAATTTTCGCATAACCATCAGGATGACATACGGCTAAATCCCCTGTATGGAACCAACCGCCTTTAAATGCCTCTTCGGTGGCTTGTGGGTTTTTAAGATAACCTTTCATCACGATATTGCCACGGAACATAATCTCACCCATGGTTTCACCATCATTGGGTACAGGCTGCATGGTTTCAGGATCTAGTACACGCATACTGTCTTGTAACGGATACGGAACGCCTTGACGTGAATGTAATTGAGCTTGCTCTTGGATAGATAAATCACTCCAACCTGCTTGTGCAGCACATAAAGCAGACGGGCCGTAAGTTTCAGTCAAACCATAGACATGATTGACATTGATACCTATATTTCGCATCCCTTCAATAATGGCAACGGGAGGCGCTGCGCCAGCCACCATCACTTCGACATGATGATCAAATGATGTGCGTTGATCTGTTGGGGCATTGATGAGCATGGACAGTACAATAGGAGCACCGCAGAAATAATCGACTTTGTGTTCAGAAATATATTTGAAGATCAGAGCAGGATCGACACGGCGTAAACAGATATTGGTACCGCCACTAGCAGCAATAGACCAAGCAAAACACCAACCATTACAATGGAAGAGCGGTAATGTCCACAGATAAACAGCACGAGGTTTCATACCGCAGGCCAAGATATTACTTGCCGCATTGAGGTAAGCACCACGATGATGATAAACCACGCCTTTCGGATTGCCTGTAGTTCCCGAAGTATAATTCAGACTAATGGCATCCCATTCATCTTGTGGGAGCAACCATTCAAATTCAGGATCACCTTGAGCTAACCAAGATTCATATTCGTACTGCCCAAGTGCGATTTGTTCAGCATCATATTCCTCATCAAATACATCAATCACAATAATATCTTGATTGATCAGTGTTAATGCTTCTTCTGCAAGGGTTTTAAATTCAGGGTCGACAAGCAGTACTTTTGATTCTGCATGCGTGAGCATGAAAGCAATAGTTTTTGCATCCAAGCGTGTATTCAACGTATTGAGTACAGCACCTGCCATTGGTACTGCAAAATGAGCTTCGATCATTGCAGGGACATTTGGTAACAGTACCGAAACGGTATCGTTTTTTTGAATACCTAGATTTCTGAGTTGATGTGCAAACTGGCGACAGCGTTGATAGGTTTGCTGCCAAGTGATTTGACGAGCACCATGAATAATTGCTGCTTGATGAGGGTAAATATACGCAGCACGTTCTAAATAGCGTAAAGGAGATAATGCGACAAAATTTGCAGGGGTTCTTGGTAATTCATCATATGCACTCACCATGTGTCTGTACTCCATTTCTGTTATTTTCATATATCTATAACAACATAGTGTGTTGTTAAACGGAATTCATTTAGGCTTTAGTCTGAAGTGTTGCCTGAATGATTTTGGTTTTTCTGAATCAAAGGTTTCATCCTTATCTAAACCTGTGTAAAATCTTGAATACTTTTTTATCCGCCGTTTTTTATCTTTTGAGGATTCCTCCTCAATACATAATCTCGCGGTGATATGCTCCTTCGTATAGGGCATCACTCCTTAAGGATTTTATTATGCCAATCATTACTTTACCAAATGGTGATCAAAAGCAATTTGATCATCCGATTTCCGTGATGGAACTTGCTCAAAGCATTGGTCCAGGTCTTGCAAAAAATACAGTTGCTGGCCGTATCAATGATCGTTTGGTGGATGCTTGTGATTTAATCACAGAAGATGCGACAGTTCAGATTATTACCCCGAAAGATGAAGAAGGTCTAGAGATCATTCGTCACTCATGTGCGCACTTGGTAGGACATGCGGTTAAGCAATTGTTCCCTGAGGCGAAAATGGTTATCGGCCCAGTGATCGAAGAAGGTTTCTATTACGATATCTGGATGCCACGCCCATTTACTTTGGATGATATGGCGGCGATCGAAGAGCGTATGAAAAAGCTCATCGATCAAGACTATGATGTCATCAAAAAAATGACACCACGTGATGAAGTGATTGCAGAATTTACAGCACGCGGTGAAGAATACAAATTACGCTTGATTGCAGACATGCCAAATGAAACACAAATGGGCTTGTACTACCATCAGGATTATTTGGATATGTGTCGTGGTCCGCACGTACCAAACACTAAATTCTTAAAATCATTCAAACTCACTAAAATCTCTGGTGCATACTGGCGTGGTGATGCGAAGAATGAACAGCTACAACGTATCTATGGTACGGCTTGGGCTGATAAAAAACAGTTAGCAGCTTATATCAAACGTATTGAAGAAGCTGAAAAACGTGACCATCGTAAAATTGGTAAAGCTTTAGATTTATTCCACATGCAAGAAGAAGCACCTGGTATGGTGTTCTGGCATGCGAATGGTTGGACAATCTACCAAGTGCTTGAGCAATACATGCGTAAAGTTCAGCAAGACAATGGTTACCAAGAAATTAAAACACCACAAATTGTTGATTTCACTTTGTGGGAGAAATCAGGACATGCAGCGAACTATGCTGAAAACATGTTTACGACTCATTCAGAAAGTCGAAACTATGCAGTAAAGCCGATGAACTGTCCTTGTCACGTACAAGTGTTCAATCAAGGCTTAAAGTCATACCGTGATTTACCAATCCGTTTAGCGGAGTTCGGTTCATGTCATCGTAACGAACCCTCTGGTTCATTACACGGGATTATGCGTGTTCGTGGCTTTACCCAAGACGATGCACATATTTTCTGTACCAAAGAGCAAATTGGTAAAGAGGTTGCAGACTTTATTAAACTGACTTTAGATGTTTATAAAGACTTCGGCTTTGAAGAAGTGCAAATGAAACTTTCAACACGTCCTGAAAAGCGTGTAGGCGATGATGCACTTTGGGATTTAGCAGAAAAATCTCTTGCTGATGCTTTGGATGATGCGGGCTTGGCTTGGGACTTACAACCAGGTGAAGGTGCATTCTATGGTCCGAAGATTGAATTTTCATTAAAAGATTGCTTAGGTCGTGTGTGGCAATGCGGTACAATCCAATGTGACTTCAATTTACCTATTCGTTTAGATGCTTCATATGTGACGGAAGAAAACGAACGTGATCAACCAGTCATGCTGCATCGTGCAATACTTGGTAGTTTTGAGCGTTTTATTGGTATACTAATTGAACATTACGCTGGTTTCATGCCACCTTGGCTTGCTCCAGTTCAAGCTTGTGTTATGAACATTACTGATTCTCAAGCTGAGGCGAGTGAGCAAGTCGTTGCAAAACTCAAAGAAAATGGTCTTCGTGCTATTTCTGACTTGAGAAATGAAAAAATCGGATTTAAGATTCGTGAGCGTACCCTAGAGCGTATTCCTTATCTTCTGGTTCTTGGTGACCGAGAAGTTGAAGAGGGAACTGTCAATGTCCGTACTCGCTCAGGAAAAAATTTAGGTACTATGTCAGTGGATGCATTCATTGATCTAGTGAAATCTGCCGTAGCCGAACGTGGCCGGTACATTGTGGAGTAATAAAGATTAAACAGCCTGACCGTAACCAACAACAAGGTGCTAAAAGTAACCGTCCTGCGATTAACGACGAGATCCGTGCAAAAGAAGTACGCCTTGTTGCTGCAGATGGAGAACAAAAAGGTGTCGTTTCATTAACTGAAGCATTACGTGCTGCTGAAGAAGCAAATCTTGACCTTGTTGAGATTGTTGCTAATGCAGAACCGCCTGTTTGTAAAATCATGGACTACAACAAGCACTTGTTTGATTTGAAACAAAAGCAAAAAGATGCGAAGAAAAAACAGCATCAAGTGCAAGTGAAAGAAATCAAGTTACGTCCAGCAACGGATGTAGGTGATTATCAGGTAAAATTGCGCGCAATTTTACGTTTCCTTGAAGAAGGAAATAAAGTGAAAATTACCTTACGTTTCCGTGGTCGTGAGATGGCGCATCAGCAACTTGGTCTAGCTCAATTGCAAAAGATTGAAGCTGACGTTGCGGAGTTTGGTGTAGTAGAACAAGCTCCGAAGATGGAAGGTCGTCAGATGGGCATGTTACTTGGTCCGAAAAAGAAAAAGTAATTTTTCTAAAAAAAAGCACCGCAATAGGCGGTGCTTTTTTATGCCTAAAATTTCTTGCTTAATAGAAAAAATTAAAAAACTAGCAAATATGATAAAAGGTACAATATTGTAAAATTAGTTGAAAAGTGAATTATTGATAAGCGAGGATATATGTCAACTATCAATGGGACTGATGAGTTATCGGAAATTAATCAAAAAGTCGTGCAAGAAGGCGAAGCTCTACCTCAAGTCAGATTGAGGGATGGTAGTCGTGTACAAACAGGCACTGTCGCAACAATGCTACATAATATTCATTTGTATAAAATGGGTGTGCGTGGTGATGTGGAAGATGAGCTTGCTTTAGCGATTCCAACCTTAGTGAAAGTAGGATTGTTTGATTTGTTTAGTGTAGATGAGTGGATTAATGGCAATAATGCTGGTCGCAAATTTGTTGGAGAAAAAGCAAAAGCATTCTTGGAAAAATCAGACACAATTTTTTAAATCACTCTTTGCATAGACTTTTTATTGTTTCTTTTCGTGCTAGGCTGCTGATCAATAACTATGAACTGTGCTATAACGCAACAACAGTCAGAATAACGATGAATAGGGCAACATAAATGATTGACTTATATTATTGGGGAACTCCCAATGGGCACAAAATAACGATTGCTTTAGAAGAAATGAAACTCGATTATCAGATTTTCCCGATTAATATTTTAGAAAACGATCAGTTTCAACCCGATTTTCTTAGGATATCTCCAAATAATAAAATTCCTGCAATAGTCGATCAAAATGGACCGCGTGGAGAACCTATTTCAGTATTTGAATCAGGTGCAATTCTACAATATTTAGGTCGTAAAACAGGTTTGTTTTATCCAACTGATGAACAAGAACGTGTTGAAGTTGAGCAATGGTTGATGTGGCAAATGGGTGGTTTCGGTCCGATGCTTGGTCAGAATCATCATTTTAGTAAATTTGCACCTGAACGTATTCCTTATGCGATAGAGCGCTATGTGAATGAAACTAAACGTCTCTATGGTGTGCTCAATAAACAATTAATTGGTCAAAAGTTTGTAGCTGGTGAATACTCTATTGCGGATATGGCTATCCTGCCGTGGGCGTTGCGTTACGATTGGCAAGGCATTCAACTTGAAGATTATCCATATGTTCAAGACTATATTGAACGTTTGACCGCACGTCCTGCTATTCAAAAAGCATTATCGATCAAAGTTTAATTTTATTATTAGTACCGTGTTTAATGATTATATTAAGCATTGGGTTCTTCTCATGGGATTACTGATCGTAGTAGCAGTGAGTTGCAGTCTGATGCAATATTTTTTAGCGATAGATAACTTTGAATGGATGGTCTTTGTTTTAATCTTAAGTACAGGCTTTGTTTTTGCTTCACTATTTGCACTTTTACAAGTCAAAGCATTCTGTTTTTCATACAGGAGTTTGTGGAGGCATTTTCGCTTTATACCTTACCTTACTTTTTTATGTTGATCTCACAATGTTGATTGATTGGAATGCTGTTTCAGAGGGTGAGATACAATTAACAATATTACAGAAAATGATTAAATCTGATGCCGCATTTTGGATTGCTTTTATTGTTCCATTTTTATATTCAAGCCTAAGTTATATTGTCCGATCTAAATCGGAGCCCAAAGTTTCGTGATCTCTTATCTTTTGTTATTTATTTCTGCTTTTGGTGCAGCGACATTATTGCCTCTACAGTCAGAGGCGGTCTTAATGACTTTACTGGTGCAGGGGCCTTCTAGTCCATTTTATTTGATTTTAGTTGCGACTGTAGGCAATGTATTGGGTTCATGTGTGAACTGGTGGTTAGGGCTGAAAATTGAACATTTTAAAGATAAAAAATGGTTTCCTGTTTCTGAACAGCGTTTAGTACAAGCACAACAGATTTATCATAAATATGGTTTTTATTCTTTATTATTAAGCTGGACACCTGTCGTTGGAGATCCGATCACTTTAATTGCAGGGTTGATGAAAGAAAATTTTTGGCGCTTTTTGCTGATCGTTACGATTGCCAAAGGTGGGCGTTATTTAACTTTATATGCTTTATATCTAGGCATTTTCTGAGGGTAGGGAAAGCTTGCTCGCTTTCCCTAAGTGTTCTAATGATCCGAACCTTTGGTGATATCGACTTTAAATAAATCAGTAGTTTTAAACCAACAATAAGTCACCACAGCAAGTGTCATACATCCGCCAAAAATGGTTGCAGTTATGGTTCCCATATACTTAGCGGCTAAACCAGATTCAAAAGCGCCGAGTTCATTGCTTGAAGAAACGAACATGCCATTAACCGCAGCAACACGACCTCGCATATTCTCAGGAGGGAAAATTTGTAAGACGGTTTGACGAACAACAACAGAAACACTATCACATGCACCCGTCATTGCCAGTGCAAACAGAGATAGCCAAATGTTATTTGAGTATGCAAATAGAATAGTAAAAATACCAAAACCAGCAACAGCGAATAACATATTTCGCCAAGCATGATGCGTTGGTGGAAATTTGGTTAAAACAATCATTGTTAACAACGCACCAATTGATGGAGCAGCACGTAAATATCCCAATCCTTCTGGACCGACCTTTAAAATATCCTCAGCAAATATAGGCAGAAGTGCAATTACCCCTCCAAATAATACTGAAATAAGATCTAATGATATGGCCCATAAGACAATTTTGGTTTTCCAAATAAAGCGAAAACCGTCTGTCAGACTTTGAAGAACGTTCTCAGTTTCCATTTTTGGAAAAGTTCTTTTTTGAAGTAGGGTAATCAGAATAAAACAAGTTGCTAACAATCCTGTGACTGCGAACAAGCTGGTCTCTCGCCCAAGAAATGCCAGCATAAATCCTCCCAACATTGGACCGATAATCACGCCACTTTGCCAACCAATCGTCGTCCATGTTGCACCATTCGCATAAAGTTCACGTGGAATAAGAAATGGTTTGAGAGAGGTTGCTGAGGGGTTGTAGAAACCTCGAATTGTTCCTAATCCAAAAATGACTGCATAAATTCCCCATGACAAAGTTGAGACACTAATCTTTTCTAAACCATATAAATGGAAGAGTGCCCAAAGCACGAGTGGCAATAGTGCTGCAAAAAATAAACAGACCTTCATAATGGTTTGCTTATTGAGTTTATCTGCAAAATAACCACCCCATAAGGAAAGCGCAATAAATGGAATGGCTTCAGCTAAACCGATAAAACCTAATGTGAGTGGATCACGTGTGATTTGATACAGTGAATAAGCAACGATAATTTCTTGAATCAGAATTGCCAGTGTTAAGCAGAATTGATTCAAGGTAACGATAGAGAAATCTCGATAGCGCAATGCAGCAAAAGCATCTTGTTGTGTATTCATTTCGAGTGTTTATGATGGAATTGAAGCTATTATAAGTAAGTAATTAATGTAAATTTCTCGTATTTTGAGAATTAATAATGGAAAATTTCGTTTGAGTAAAAGTCTTGCTCTTACTCAAAAAATGAGCATTTTACTTTTGTTTTATTCGCAGATGTTATATCATGCTGCCTTCCTTACCTGCAGGTCGATTTGCAATAGTGCAAACGCGCCGAACAGGTGCCTAAAAGAGGTTACTATGGCTAAGTTAAAAACTCGCCGTGGTGCAGCTAAACGCTTCAAAGCGACTGCAAACGGTTTCAAGCGCAAACAAGCATTCAAGCGCCACATTTTGACCAAAAAATCTGCTAAGCGTATCCGTCAATTGCGCGGTTGTGTAATGGTTCACGTAAGTGACGTTGCATCAGTTCGTGCTATGTGCCCATACATCTAAGGAGATTATAAATGGCTCGTGTAAAACGTGGTGTAGTGGCTCATCGTCGTCACAAAAAAATTCTTGCTCGCGCTAAAGGTTACTATGGTGCTCGTTCACGCGTTTACCGCGTAGCGTTCCAAGCGGTAATCAAAGCTGGTCAATACGCTTACCGTGACCGCCGTCAAAAGAAACGTCAATTCCGTGCTTTATGGATTGCGCGTATCAATGCTGGTGCTCGTCAAAACGGTTTGTCATACAGCCGTATGATCGATGGCTTGAAAAAAGCTCAAGTGATCATCGACCGTCGCGTATTAGCTGACATCGCTATGCATGATGCAGTAGCATTTGCTGCTTTAGCTGAAAAAGCTAAAGACGCATTAGCTGCATAAGCTTAGAGATTCAAAAGAAGGCCGCTTTTTAGCGGTCTTTTTTATGGTTTTAGGATTTAGTAATAGAGAATAATGAGAGATCAATAAAATCTCCTAAAAGAATAGGAGCATCCATAATTTATTTTTTTATAACCGTAAATTATTGCTTTTAGTAGTCTAAGTTTTCACAATTTAAGTATGTGATTTAAATTGTGAAAACTCTATTTTTTATGGCTAAATTTATTTTAATTTAGAAAAATGATCTTAATAATTAGTTCGCTTTTGCACAGTTTTTGCTGCTTTAACATTCATATACAAGTTGGGTGATCAACATTTACCTGAACAAGTTTTTGTGGAGGTTGAATTGCAAAGCAATCGAAAAGGTCAAATACGTACAGCTAACTTTGGAGATGCAGCTAAAATCGCTGAGATTCATGTACAGTGCTGGAAAGAAACTTACGCAAATATCCTTAATCAAGAAATATTAGATCAATTAGATGTACAGGAAAAATTGATATTATGGCAAGCAATCACAAGAAGTTTAGATCATCAATTGTTAGTGTATATTGAAGATCAAAAAATAAAGGGTTTTTTAGATGGATATTTAAATCCTGAAAATAATGTGGCTGAAATTCGCGCTTTTTATCTTTTGCAGGACATCCAAAAACAAGGTATTGGGCGTGAAATGTTTCAATGCTTTTACGACTATGTTGTTCTGAAAAGATATCAGTTTATTCGTTTAGAGGTTTTTAAGAAGAACCCCAGTCGTTTCTTTTATGAAAAGATTGGAGCTGAATTGATTGGAGAAGCCGAACTTCCAGAGTTCGGCGAAGGAATAACGGAGCTAATTTATCAATGGGAAATTGAATCTAATTAAAAGTTGTACGCTTTTATTAAAGCCCAAAATAATAAGCGACCAAACAGATAATTACCGTAAGAATAATTAATTTAATGACGCTAGAAGTTCCAACCTTGTATGGATGAGCTTCATTGAACTGTTGTGGGGTTTCCATGGTTCGGTCGATGATCTCTGGTTCATCCATGGTAAGTTGAGCTGTCTGATAATGATTTGCTGTTTTGACGATTAATTTAGCGAATAAATCCTCAGCCTTCTGTGAAAAATTACGAAGATTGATTTGTTCTTCAGGGCTAATGAGTTCACCAGAATCTGTATAAGGGTGCTTTTTTTGTTCTTCTAAGTGGTCGATAAGTGCTTGTGTTCGATGTAATAATTGATGAGCACAATCAGCTGGATAATCTGTTGGGATCAACGCCAAAAGTGTTTCATCAGGCTGATTATGATCTATTTCGTAGCCATAAAATGGGAAATCTTGTTGTTCAGGTTCTAAAAAGTATTCCGCATATTTGCTATTAAATAATTCGCGCTCTAAAAATTTTGAGACATCGTTCCAATTGATTTTCTGTAAATCAGTATCGATTTTTTTAGCGTATTTATTATTTAATTCATAGCGCCAAAATGTCTCTTCTCTTATAGTGCTTTTTTGAGAAAAAGGTGTTTCAAATTCCTGATCAGTGTTAAACCATTCAGCGAGTTCATGTCCGCAAATCCAAGCAGTTTTTTTATTGGCTTGATGACTTACAATAAAATGTGCAAATGGTAGAAGCTCGACATTAGGATTAGGATTTTGTTCGTCGTTGAGAATACTAGAAAGATGTAAGCTTAGTTTTTTGACGCCTTGTTTTTTCAAACCCTCAAGCCAAATTTGGAAATGTTGTGCCAGCAAATGTTGTGATAGTAGATCTCTGAAGATTAAGCAGTTTTTACTGAAAATAGGATGTTCGATCCAGCGATTAAAGTTTAGATTTCCTGCAAGAAATTCATTGCCATAGCTAACAAGTGTAAGTTGTTGTTTCCAGATTTGATCAAGCGCCATCGTTATTGTTTCTCATTGACGATACTCGTATCTTATACATTTTATTCAGATATTGATTATTTTTTTGCGAAAATTTATTGCACCACGGGCATTTGTTGTCCATTTGGGCATAAAGTTTAACGCTAAAAAGTACTCTATTTAAACAGTCCTTTATCTTCATAAACTAGGTAAAAAGCTGATAAACTATAGCGTTTTATTATATTTCTATAATTTGTTGCTTTGAGAGTTACTATGTCACTGGAAGCCCTGACCACTGAAGCGCTTGCTGCCATTGCAGCGGCTCAAGACCTTGCCGCACTCGACCAAGTTCGTGTGCAATTTACAGGGAAAAAAAGCCAGCTTGCAGAGCAGTCTAAAGCATTAGGAAAAATGGATCCTGAAGAGCGCAAAGTACAAGGTGCTGCGATTCATGCTGTTCGTGAAGCTATCAATGCTGCTTTGACTGAACGTCAGCAGACACTACAACAAGCTGAGTTGGCAAAAAAATTGGCAAGTGAAACGATTGATATCACTTTACCTGGTCGCGGTCAGCGTATGGGAAGCATCCATCCTGTGACTCAAGTTCAGGAACGTATTTGTCAATTCTTTACCAAAGCAGGCTTTCAGGTTGCACATGGGCCAGAAGTTGAAGATGATTATCACAACTTTGAAGCCTTAAATATTCCAGGTCATCATCCAGCACGCGCGATGCATGATACTTTCTATTTCGATGCAACGCATTTACTTCGTACTCATACCTCGGGTGTACAAATTCGTACCATGGAAACGAGTCAGCCGCCAATTCGCATTGTGTGTCCTGGCCGTGTATATCGTTGTGACTCGGATCAAACGCATTCGCCGATGTTCCATCAGATCGAAGGTTTGTACGTTGCTGAAAACACCAGCTTTGCTGAGCTAAAAGGTCTATTGATTAATCTTCTGAATGAATTTTTCGAAAAAGATTTAAAAGTGCGTTTCCGTCCATCTTACTTCCCATTCACTGAACCAAGTGCTGAGGTGGATATTATGGATGAACGCGGTCGTTGGTTGGAAGTTTTAGGTTGTGGCATGGTACATCCAAATGTACTTCGTGCTTCTGGTATTGATCCTGATAAATACAAAGGTTTTGCTTTTGGTTTAGGGGTAGAGCGTTTTGCAATGTTGCGTTATGGCATCAATGACTTACGTATGTTCTACCAAAATGATGTGCGTTTTTTACGCCAGTTTGCCTAACAGTTTTTCAGGATTAAATAAGGTTTATACAGATGAAAATTAGTGAAAATTGGTTACGCACATGGGTGAACCCAGCGATTGATAGCGAAACCCTTTCTGATCAATTGACCATGCTTGGTCTGGAAGTCGATGAACTTGCACCTGTGGCAAAGCCATTTACAGGTGTCGTCATTGGAGAAGTACTCACTGTTGAACAACACCCAGATGCAGATCGCTTACGTGTTACGACGGTAAATATTGGCTCTGGTGATCCATTACAAATTGTTTGTGGTGCACCAAATGTCAGTGTAGGAATGAAGGCACCTGTTGCAACTATCGGTGCAGTACTACCAGGCGATTTCAAAATTAAGAAAGGCAAGCTTCGTGGTATTGAATCACAAGGCATGCTATGTGGTGCTTCTGAAATTGATTTAGAAGACAAGATTGATGGTTTGTTAGAGCTTCCTGCTGATGCACCTGTTGGCATGAATATTCGTGAATATTTAAAACTTGATGACAATGTGATTGACATCAGTATCACGCCAAACCGTGGTGATTGTTTTAGTATTCGTGGTATTGCACGTGAAATTGCAGTCATCAATCAATTGAATGTAAATGAGCCAAAGATTCAATCAATAGCAGCAACAATTGCTGATGAGAAAATTGTTAATATCACAACTGAAGGTACACCGCGCTATTTAGGTCGTATCGTAAAAAATGTAAATGTTAAAGCTAAAACACCTGAATGGATGGAACAAGCACTCGCTCGTACAGGGATTCGCACACATAGTATTTTGGTTGATGTGACCAACTATGTATTGCTTGAGTTAGGTCAGCCGATGCATGCCTTTGATTTAGCAAAAATCGAAGGAACAATTCAAGTTCGCCAAGCACAGCCTCAAGAAAAATTGGTGCTGCTCAACGATCAAGAAGTTGAATTACAAGATGACATTATGGTCATTGCTGATCAGCAAAAAGTTTTGGCAATCGCTGGAATTATGGGGGGCTTAGATTCCTCAGTTACAGACGATACGCAGGATATCTTCCTTGAAAGTGCTTTCTTCGCACCTTTAGCAATTGCTGGTCGTGCGCGTCGTTTTGGCTTGCATACTGACTCATCTCAACGTTATGAGCGTGGTGTCGACTTCGAGTTACCAATGATTGCAATGCACCGTGCTTCTGAGCTTATTCAGGCTTTTGCTGGTGGAGAATTTGGCCCAATTACAGTAGCAGAGCAAGCTGAGTTATTACCAAAACGAGAAGCAATTCCACTGAAGCAATCACAAGTCGACCAGTTACTGGGTTATGAAGTTGCTGGTGAGTTTATTGCTGATGCATTAGCTCGTTTGGGTTGTATGGTGGAAACTAAAGCTCAAGGTGAATGGAGTGTTGTTCCACCATCACATCGTTATGATATGGCAATCTATCAAGACCTGATTGAAGAAGTTGCACGTATTCACGGTTATGACAACATTCAAATCAGTTTGCCAAAAATTGATGTGAAATTAGAAAAATATCAGGATCGTTTCGAAGTCGCGCAGCTTCGTCAAACTGTTGCAACTTTAGGTTATCAAGAAGCGATTAGTTTCAGTTTTGCTGATGCAAAATTGGAAAAACAGTTAAATCCAAATGTACAACCTTTAATGCTTGCTAATCCGATTTCTAGTGATTTAGCGGCAATGCGTAGTACTTTATTATCTAGCTTGATTCCTTGTGTTCAATATAATTTGAACCGCCAACAGCAACGTGTACGCTTCTTCGAATTAGGTTTACGTTTTGATTATCAAAATGCAAAAGATATTCATGATCTTAAACAGATTCCAACACTGGCATTGATTGCGGTGGGCTCGCGTACTCCTGAATCTTGGCATATCAAGCCGCAAGCGATGGACTTTTTTGACTTTAAAGGCGAAGTAGAAGAGATATTAGCTGCTGGGCGTGTGAATGTTGATTATATTCGTACCGAAAGAGAGTGGTTACATCCTGGTCAATCTGCTGAAATATTGGTTGATGGCAAGTCAATTGGATATTTAGGGCGTTTGCACCCATCATTAGAAAATGCACTTGATCTGGGCATTACTTGGGTTGCGGAATTGGATCAACAGGCTGTTTTGCAATCTTATGTATCTAATTTTACAGAATTATCACGTTTTCCATCGGTTAGACGTGATATTGCGCTTTTAATCTCTGATAAGATTGAGGTAAGAGATATTCAGCAGTTAATCAAACAAACAGGTGGTCAGTTACTCGACTCAACTTGGTTATTTGATGTGTATACGGGGCAAGGGGTTGAACAGGGCAAACGCTCATTGGCATTTGCCTTGTTATGGCAGCATCCGACTCGTACGCTTGAAGATGCTGAGATCAAATCTGGTATGGATAACATTATTCAAGTGTTGGAAGACACTTACCAAGCGACATTGAGGGCCTCATGACAGCATTAACAAAAGCAGAGATGGCGGACCATTTAAGTGAGCTTACTAGCTTAAATCGCCGAGAAGCAAAGCAAATGGTTGAGCTATTTTTTGATGAAATAAGCCAAGCCTTAATTGCGGGTGAACAAGTCAAACTTTCTGGATTCGGTAATTTTGAATTGCGTGATAAACGTGAACGCCCTGGGCGGAATCCTAAGACTGGCGAAGAAATACCAATTTCTGCTCGTCGTGTAGTGACGTTTAGAGCGGGGCAGAAATTTAGACAACGTGTTGGAAATGAGCAGATCGATTGATCTGCTTTTTTTATATCTACTTTTTTATTTAAAATTAAACATAAAAGTATCAGGCATAAAAAAAGAGAACCGTAAGGTTCTCTTTTTTATAATCTAAAATTAGATTATTGAGCAGCAGAAGCAGCAACGTCAGAAGCAGCAACGTCAGAAGCAGCAACAACAGCGTCAGAAGCAGCAACAGTAGCTTCAGAAGCAGCTTCAGTAGCTTCAGAAGCAGCAGCTACAGCTTCAGAAGCAGCAGCGTTTGCATCAGTAGCAGCTTCTTCTTTCTTAGAGCAACCAACGAAAGCTAAAGTAGTAGCGATAGCAGCAACAACAGCAAATTTTTTGAATAACATGGCATCACTCTCATAAAATTGTGAGATTAAAAAAAACCTTAGCTAGTCTGTTTGTGCTTTTAATATTCCTAAACGCTTTTAGGTAACAACGCAGGGAGCAGCCTAACTGGTCTGTGGCTATCCTATCAAAGCAAATCATGAATTACTACTGTTCTGTCCAACAAAACGACAAAATTTGACAAAAATTGGCTAATTTTTGATAGAAAATAACTATTGATAATTGTTTTTTGATTGGTTTGTTGTTTGTATTCTGAGGTTGTATTTAGTTATTTTTAGTAAAATCAATTGCTTGTATTTTTATTGAGGAATGCAATTTAAATGTAAAAAATATGTAATCTTGTCAACCAATTAAAAAAAGCCACCATTAAGGTGGCTTTTTTATGTTGCTGTTATGTTGATGCTTTGCGTTTCATTTGATCAAAGAAATCATCATTCGTCTTGGTTTCTTTCATTCGATCTAATAAAAATTCCATTGCAGCAAGTTCATCCATTGGATGTAATAATTTGCGCAGAATCCAGACTTTACGTAAGTTTTCTTCGCCCATTAAGCGCTCTTCGCGACGAGTACCTGATTTCTTGATGTTCATTGCAGGGAATACACGTTTCTCTGCGATACGGCGATCAAGCGTAATCTCTTGGTTACCCGTACCTTTGAATTCTTCGTAGATAACATCGTCCATCTTACTGCCTGTTTCGATTAATGCAGTCGAAATGATCGTAAGTGAACCGCCTTCTTCAATATTACGTGCAGCACCAAAGAAACGTTTTGGACGTTCTAATGCATGAGCATCTACACCACCTGTAAGTACCTTGCCAGATGAAGGAATGACAGTATTATAAGCACGTGCAAGACGAGTAATTGAGTCAAGCAGAATCACAACATCCTTTTTATGCTCAACTAGACGTTTTGCTTTCTCAATCACCATTTCCGCAACTTGTACGTGACGAGCTGGTGCTTCATCGAAGGTCGAGGCAACTACTTCACCACGTACTGTACGTTCCATTTCTGTTACTTCTTCGGGACGTTCGTCAATAAGAAGAACAATCAGAAATACTTCTGGATTATTACGGACGATTGATTGAGCAATGTTTTGTAATAACATTGTTTTACCCGCTTTAGGCGGTGCAACAATGATTGAACGTTGACCTTTACCAATTGGTGCCACTAAATCTACTACACGTGCAGTGAGATCTTCAGTTGTACCATTGCCTAGTTCCATAACGAGTTGTTCAGTTGGGAACAATGGGGTGAGGTTTTCGAATAAAATCTTATTACGCGAGTTTTCTGGTGTGTCGTAGTTAATTTGATTTACTTTTAATAAAGCAAAATAACGTTCACCTTCTTTAGGTGGACGAATTGTACCTGTAATGGTATCGCCAGTGCGAAGGTTGAAACGACGGATTTGTGATGGGCTCACATAAATATCATCTGGTCCAGCTAAATATGAACCAGCGGCTGAGCGAAGGAAACCAAAGCCATCAGAAAGGATTTCAAGAACACCATCACCAAAGATTTCTTCGCCATTCATGGCATGGCGCTTTAAAATGGCAAAAATAATATCTTGTTTACGGTTACGTGCCATGCCTTCAAGGCCCATAAACTCCGCAATTTTAATGAGTTCGCCAATGGGTTTTTTCTTGAGTTCAGTTAAGTTCATAAGTGGTCAGACAGAATGGAATAAGTGGAGGATAATGTTAGGGAAAGAATAAAAAATCGACCGCATACATACGTGCTGATGTAATTGTATTTACACAACCACAATTCAGTAGTCTGGTTCATTGTTTCAGAGAGAAATGTGAAAACAATTGTTATTGCCGAGCGGCGATCTTATGTTTGTGTCTTGTAAGAAGCGTAATGAAGTAGATTCCATTCAAAGCTTCTTGATCCAGTAATATAGGTTAAATCAAGGAAAATGTCAATTTATACGAGGAAATACGCTATTAGACTAATAACGTATTTCAAGTCGAGTTCAATCTAAATAAAGTTAGACGTTTTGATCGATAAATGCAGCAAGTTTTGAGCGAGGAGCTGCACCAACTTGTTGAGCAACAACTTCACCATTTTTGAACATTAATAGAGCTGGAATATTACGAATATTGTATTTCACAGCTGTTTCTTCACATGCAGTTACGTCGACTTTAACGATTTTTACTTTACCTGCATATTCGTTAGAAAGGTCTTCTAGGACAGGTGCAATTGCTTTACAAGGTGCACACCAACCAGCCCAAAAGTCTACAAGTACAGGAGTTTCAGCATCTAAAACATCTGCTTGGAAGTTTTCATCAGTTGTATTAACAATAGTCGCAGACATAAGGTTGCTCCAAAATTTAGAAATAAAGTGCGAATTCAATCATCTTCACGATGAATATTACATTGCTACTTTATTCAATGTAAGGGTTTGTTGCCATTATTCAAGTATCAAAATGAAAAGTCCAATGGATGCTCACGATGTTCACTATCGACTTATACAATCATTTATGTGTTAAAAAGAGAAAATCTGCTGCTTTTATTGCTTAAAATGACTTTAAAATTCTAAGCATGTGAATTACTCTAATGCGTGAATTGAGCATGGGTTTATATGAAGAATGTCTGATTTTCTGATTGATGAAGAATTACTTGCTGCGATTGATATGGGATCGAATAGTTTCCATTTGGCAATTGCTCGTGTAGATCACGGAGAGGTTAAGAAAGTTGCTTCAATGTCAGAAAAGGTTCAGTTGGCCGCTGGACTCGATGAAAATAAAAATTTAACTGAAGCTGCGCAACAGCGTGGTTTGGCTTGTCTAGCTCGATTCGTTGGGCGTTTAAGTTCTGTTCAACCTAATCGTTTAAGAATTGTGGCAACCAATGCGTTACGACAAGCTAAAAATGGTCACGAGTTTATTCAAAAAGCTGCTGAAATTTTACCAAAGCCAATTGAGATTATTGCTGGTCGTGAAGAGGCTCGTCTAATTTATTTAGGTGTTTCTCATACCATGGCAAATGGTGGCAGACGTTTAGTCGTTGACATCGGTGGTGGTTCAACAGAATTTATTATTGGTGAAGAGTTTGAGCCTTTGCATACTGAATCGTTGCAAATGGGTTGCGTTGCCTTTAGTAAGGCATATTTTGCAGATGGTGAGATTTCAACAAAAGCCTTTGATAAAGCGGTAGTTGCTGCGCGTAAAGAGCTCTCTGCAATCGCAAATACTTATAAATCAGAAGGCTGGGATACAGTAGTTGGTTCCAGCGGGACGATTAAAGCTTGTCGCCAGATTTCTGTGAATCTAGGCTTAAGTGATGAGCAAGAAAATTTGACCCGTGAAGGCTTATATAAGTTAAAAGATCGTTTGTTAAAATTCAAACATGTCTCTGAAATTGATTTTGAAGGACTACGCGAAGATCGTCGAGCAGTTTTGCCAGCTGGTCTAGCAATTTTGTACGCTATTTTTGAAGTGATGAATATTGATAAATTGGCATATTCTGACGGTGCATTACGTGAAGGTGTGATGTATGACCTGTTAGGTCGATTTAAACATGAAGATATTCGTGACCGTAGTGTGCAAGCATTAATGGGACGTTACAACGCTGATCCTAAACAAGCCGAACGTGTAGTGAATACCGCGCAACAATTGTTTGATGGCGTTGCAGGTGCTTTAAATTTAACGACTGAAGACAGTGACTTACTACGTCGTGCAGCTTATTTACATGAAATTGGATTAGCGATTAGTCATGGTGGTTATCATCGTCATGGTGCATATTTATTGCAGCATTCTGATATCCCCGGTTTCTCTCAAATCGATCAAAATCACCTCTCTCATCTTGTATCGCACCATCGTCGTAAATTACGTGCAGATGCAAAAAATGATGTGATGAAGGTGGGTGGCAGCCATTTACTTTATTTGTGTTTGCTATTACGCCTCGCTGTTTTGCTGAACCATAGTCGTAGTGATCAGATGCTTCCTGCCATTGAACTGAGTGTTGTAAATGGTCAACAATGGCAACTCAGCGTTTCTGGCGATGCTAAACAATGGCCTTTATTGGTTGCTGATTTGCATGATGAGCAAGTGCAGTTTAAGAATTGGGACATTGAGTTAAATATTCAGTCAGACAATTTTGTTGATTAACAATACATCCTTGTTAGGGATTATCTACGACTTATGAAAAATAAAGCGACTCAGTCCAAGGCTTGGGCTACGGTTCAAATTGCGCGACATCCTGAACGCCCGCAATTTCTAGATTATGTTAGTGAAATCTTTACTGAATTTGATGCACTTCACGGTGACCGTTTGTATGGTGATGATGGTGCCATGATCGGTGGTCTTGCTCGTTTTGACGGACAACCCGTAATGGTAGTTGGTCAACATCGTGGACGTAGTACGCGTGAAAAGTTACAACATAACTTTGGTATGTGTAACCCAGAAGGCTATCGTAAATCACAACGTTTGCTAGATATGGCTGAGCGTTTTAATTTACCTGTATTTACTTTTGTCGATACCATGGGTGCTTATCCAGGTGTTGGTGCAGAAGAGCGTGGACAAGCAGAAGCGATTGCAACCAGTTTGGCTCAGCTTTCTAGTTTGAAAGTGCCAGTGATTGCGACTGTACTTGGTGAAGGTGGTTCAGGTGGTGCGCTAGGTATAGGTGTGGCAGATCGAGTAATTATGCTTTCACACAGTATTTATTCTGTGATTTCACCAGAAGGTTGTGCTTCTATTTTATGGAAAACTGCTGATAAAGCAGCGCAAGCGAGTGAAGCCTTAGCTCTGACTGCTGACAAATTGAAAGCGATTGGAATTGTGGAGTATGTTGTGGATGAAGGTGAGGGGGCACATTTGCAACCTGAGAAAGTCATGCATGATTTGAAAGATGTACTCAAACAAGCCTTAGAAGAATTGCAACCGATGGATGCTCAAGCACGATGCGAAGCACGTTATCAACGTTTAATGAAGTTTGGCAGCAGCAATTTAGGCATCGCGTCTTAGCACAAACACAGCATTTTTCTAAAGATACTCAATTCTTAATTGGGTGCAGCGGCGGCATGGATTCCATGCTGTTGTTGTATCTAATGTCCGAAATTTTCCCAAGTCAAACCCGTTCAATTTATGTTGATCATCAGTTGCAATCGAGCAGTACGGAGTGGGGATGTTTAGTTCAGAAACAATCTGAACAATTAAACATTCCTTGTGTGATCCAAAAAGTACATGTCGATGCAGGAAATCTTGAGCAGCAAGCACGTCATGCACGTTATCAAGCCTATACAAAGCATTTAAAAAGCCATGAAATCTTGGTGTTAGCTCATCACCAACAAGACCAAGCTGAAACTCTACTATTGCGTTTATTTTCAGGTGCAGGTGTTAATGGTTTATCCGCCATGCAAGCATATGATGTGCGAAAAGATTTGACGATATGGCGACCTTTTTTAGAGCTCAGCCGACAGCAAATTGAGGAGTGGACTAAACAAATTGGTTTTGAATATGTTGTCGATCCAACAAATCATGATACTCATTATGATCGGGCATGGTGTCGTGAAGAGTTATGGCCTGTATTAGAAAAGCGCTTCCCAAAAATGCAATCAGCTGTGTCACGAACGAGTTATCTGATGCAAGATGCCACAGAAATTTTAGATGATGTGCTGCAAAGTGATTGGAAATTATGTGCAACTGAGAATGAGCTGGATTTAACTCGCCTGTTGGAATTATCGGATGCACGCAAACGTCAATTGTTGTCCGCTTGGATAAAAGGCAAAGATCAATACCGCCCAAGTTATGACATGGTCAAACGCCTTCAAGATGAAGTGATTTTTGCTAAGCCTGATGCACAAGCAACTTTACATATTAATTCTTATTATTATGTCCGCTACCAGAAAAAATTGTATCGTCTAACCCATGCAGAGCTGTACGCAGAAAAGCTTTTTCCTATTCAACCTATTATGAATCAATCTTACAACTTGGAAGAAATGATTCAAACTGCTTCAGGTAAGTTCAAAATATTGACGCGAGATATAGGTCTTTCCAAACAATTATTAAATAAAGATTTACAATTGATTAAACGCCAAGGCGGTGAAAAAATTCATCTTTACGGGCGAATCGGGCATTGGCCACTGAAAAAAGCGATTCAAGATGCACAGATTTTGCCTTGGTTCCGTCATACAATTCAAATATTAGTCGTGGAAAATGTTATGCTTGGGGTTTTTAGCCCTAAAGGGTTTTGGTTGGCTCAATCTGACTATATCGAGCAGGGAGGGTGGCAACCAAGTTTAGTTTCAGATTGTCGAGAAAATTCTCCTCAATCTTTTTCAAATGACGAGTAGGAAATGGCGACAGCATTGAATCAAAACATCTGTTTTATTGGCGGCGGTAACATGGCTCAGGCCTTGATCGGAGGATTACTTTCTCGCGGGCTGCCAACAACACGAATTACAGTTTCAGATCCAGTAGAACAAATTCGTCAAATATTAGAAGAAAAAGGAATTCAAACAACCACGGACAATGTTGAAGCAATTCAAAATGCAGATGTGGTCGTACTAGCGGTTAAGCCTCAAGTATTAGCTACGGTTTTACAACCTTTAAAAGGTTTGCTATCCGATAAACTGGTCATTTCCATTATTGCAGGCGCAGAAATTCAAACAATTTCAGAGTTGATTGGTGGAAGCCAGCGTATTGTGCGTGTAATGCCAAATACACCTGCTTTAGTACAAACAGGTGCGCACGGTATTTATGCTTCAGAAGCTGTTAATGCTCAAGATCGTGAGTTAACGAGTCAAATTTTAGCTGCAACAGGTTTGACGATTTGGGTCGATAGCGAAGCTCAAATTGATGCGGTAACAGCGGTATCAGGTTCGGGACCTGCATATTTTTTCTATCTAATGGAAAGTATGATTCGAGCAGGAAAAAATTTGGGCTTAGATGAGAAAGTTGCAACTGCACTCACGTTGCAAACAGCATTGGGTGCAGCCCAAATGGCAATTACCAGCTCTAACTCACCATCAGAATTGCGTAAAAATGTGACATCTCCAAATGGTACGACTCAAGCTGCATTAGAAGTGTTTGATCGTGCGCAGATTTCACAAAATATTCAAGCAGCGCTTGCGGCAGCTCAAAAACGTAGTCAAGAGCTTGCACAAGAGTTAAGTGAAAAGACTAAATCAGTTTAAGTAGGATAAGACAAGTATGGGTGCAAGTTCTGCGCTAATTTTTGGTGTTTTGATCAATGTCGCAATTTTATTGGTCTTTTTCCGTTTTTTAATGCAATTGGCAGCGGTTAGCCCTTATAACCCAGTTGTACTTTCAACTGTTAAAGCGACCAAAATTGTAGATATCCTGAGCCGTAGTTTGCCAACCGTAGGCAAAGGGCGCGTCAATTTAGCGGCAATTGCTTTATTGATTGTGCTTTATTTGTTGAAAATTTTCGGGTTGATGTATCTATCAGGGCAGATGCCCCATAGTGCTGTCTATCTTGTGATTACGACATTCGTGACGATGATTCAGGATTTGATCCGTTTCTGTCGCTACTTGATTTTTGCAACGATTATTTTGAGTTGGGTGGTGATGTTTACACAGTCACGCTCACCATATATCGAAGTTATTCAGGAACTCGCAGAACCTTTACTTGCGCCTTTCCGTCGTTTACTACCAAATATGGGGATGATTGATTTGTCACCAATTTTGGCTTTCTTGGCGTTGTATATTGCTGAGATTTTGATGAATGAAGCTGCAAAAGTTCTGTTGACGGGTCTTTGATCGGTTTGAAAATAAAAAAAGGATTGTGTCAAAACAATCCTTTTTTTATGCCTAAAAATTAGTGTGCGGCATCCCAGTTTAGACCTTGTCCAACTTCCACCACAAAAGGTACGGAAATTTCTAATACAGACTGCATCACATCAGCAATTTGTTTTGAAAGTTCATCTGCAATTGCCACATCAGCTTCAAAAACCAATTCATCGTGCACTTGCAGTAAAAGTTTAGCTTGATCTTTAGGCAAAATTTTATCAACGGCAATCATTGCAAGTTTGATGATATCTGCTGCACTTCCTTGTAAGGGGGCATTAATCGCCGCTCGTTCAGCTGCTTGCTTGATCATTTTATTTGTTGCCAAAATATCTGGTGTGTATAGACGACGACCTAAAATGGTTTCTACAAAACCTTGCTCACGTGCAATCTGACGTGTACGTTCCATATAATCCAATACACCTGGATAACGTTGGAAATAACGTGCAATATAGCTACGTGATTCTTCACGAGTGAAACCAAGTTGGCGGGTTAAGCCAAACTCAGACATGCCGTAAAGCAACCCAAAGTTAACCGCTTTAGCTTGGCGACGTTGATCATTGGTTACGTCTTCAATAGCGATTCCCAATACTTCAGAGGCAGTACGACGATGAACATCCTGACCTTGTTGAAAAGCGTGTACTAGAGCATCATCTTGTGAAAAATGAGCCATTAAGCGCAGTTCAATCTGTGAATAGTCGGCTGCAAGGAGGACACGACCTTCGGGAGCGATAAATGCTTTACGAATTTGGCGACCAATTGGTGTACGAATCGGGATGTTTTGCAGATTAGGATCAGTAGAAGATAAACGCCCTGTCGCAGTTAAAGCTTGATGATAGCTAGTATGTACACGATGGGTTGCATCATGTGATTGCTCAACTAATCGATCAGTATATGTATTTTTGAGTTTTGCCAAGCCGCGATGTTCTAAAATCACTTCCGCTAAAGGATGTTCGATTTTTTCAAGAATACTTTCACTGGTACTGTATTGTCCCGTGGCAGTTTTCTTACCGCCTTTAATTCCCAACTTATCAAATAGAACCTCTCCGACCTGTTTAGGCGAGGCAATATTAAACATTTCACCTGCAAGCTCAGTTGCTTGATTCTCTAATGTTTGCATGGTGTCGGAGAATTCTACACTGAGCTGATCTAAGAATTTATGATCAAGCTTGATTCCATCTTCTTCCATCCCTGTCAGTACTCGTGCAACAGGCATCTCAATATTGTGGAGAATATTAACAAGTTCAGGATGGCTTTTTAGTTTTGAAGAAAGTACTTCATACAAACGATAAGTGACGTGTGCATCTTCGGCTGCATAATGTGCTGCAACTTCGAGTTCAATCTGATTAAAGGTTTTTTGCTTAGCGCCTTTACCTGCAATTTGTTCGAAAGTAGTTGTCAGGTGGCTGAGATAAACACGTGCTACATCATCCATACCATGACGAGTTGCAGCAGCATTCAAAACATAGGACGCGAGCATAGTATCGAAGTACCAGCCTTGGATTGTGATACCGTGATTGGCAAAGATATGAGCATCATATTTTAAATGATGACCAATTTTCTTGACTTGCTCATTTTCTAAAATTGGTTTGATTTGTGCTAAAACTTGTTCCCGACTGAGTTGTTCAGGAGCGCCTTCATAATCATGAGCTAGAGGAACATAGTAGGCTTCATTGGCATCAAATGCGATTGAGAATCCAACCAGTTCAGCCACTCGATAGTCTAAGTTGGTGGTTTCTGTATCAATTGCAAAGTGATCCGCTTGTTGCATACGTTGCAACAATAGCTCCCAGTCAGCTTGCTCTAGTACAGTATGATAAGTCGCTTCACCTAATTGATCATCTTGGCTTGAAAGATTTGCATGATCTTCTATCGCTATAGATTCAGTTTTTTGTTCAGCTTTGACAATACTTTGAGAGGTCTGTTGATAGACAGGCGTATTTGGATTATTAGGATGATCCAAAGATTGTAATTGGTTACGGAACTCAAGTTCTGTGTATAAATGACGAAGTTGTTCGGTGTTCGGTTGACTTAATTTTAGATCATGCCAATCTAAAGCGAGATCGAGGTCACAGACGATACTTGCCAATTGGTGGTCAATTTTAATATTGTCTAAATTATCTTTGATATTCTGACTGAGTTTACCTTTGAGTTGATCCACGTTCGCAATAATATTATTGAGTGAACCATATTCTGTTAATAGTTTTGCCGCAGTCTTTGCGCCTACTCCTGGAACACCCATGATGCCATCGGATGCATCGCCCATGAGCGTAAGATAATCAATAATTTGATGAGGGTGTACGCCAAATTTCTCTAATACACCCGCCTCATCAAGTACACGTTCTTTAAAACTATCTTCAAGTTTGACATGTGGATTAACAAGTTGAGCCATATCTTTATCACCTGTCGAGATTAAGACATGATGACCTTCTGATAATGCTCGTTTTGTTAAGGTCCCAATAATATCATCCGCCTCTGCGCCAGGAAGGCTATATAACGGGATGCCAAGAGCTTTGATTAGGGCATGTAAATAAGGAATTTGTTCAGATAACTCCTCCGGCATGCTTGGACGATCACCTTTATATATGGGTGATAATTTATGGCGGAAAGTTGGTTCTGGAGTATCAAAAATAACAGCCATATGTGTTGGCTGGGTACGACGCATTAATTTCTGAATCGCCGAAATAGCACCACGAATTGCATTAGTATGTAGGCCAGTAGACGTCGTTAATGGCGGTAAAGCGTGAAAAGCACGAAATAGAAAATAAGACCCGTCAACCAAGACAAAAGGTGGCATTGCGCAAATCCTTATTATGAACTGCGAGCTATTTTACGTGAAAAAGCAGTCCATGTCCTTGTTAGGCAGAATGATGATGACGATCTATGTCGTTTAAAAATTGCAGTTATTTGTATGTAAAAATGACGGTTTATAGACTGATCAAGTAAGATACGATTAATAAAGCTGTAATCATTGATATAAGTCTATGTATAAAAAAGATAAACAGGGAATCGTGATTGTTTTAGTTGTGCTGACAGTATTACTAGCATCAGCGATTGCATTTAAATGGCAAGGCACTATTGTTGCTTCTGCGATTGGTTTAACTGTTGCTATTGTGCACATTCTTTCAGAAATTCACACTCGATTACGTCAACTTGAATATGATGCTCCAAGTTATTTTGCTCAATCAGCTACAATTGGTGCTCAGAAGATCGTGATTTATAGTGCTGCATTAGTCGCACTTTTTGCCTATGCAAATACATGGATGTGGTTGGCAGGTGGGGCATTGTTAGTGTTATTACTTTGCCTCATTCAGACGATCAGTAGCTTTCAAACCCGATTATTGCATTTAGAACAATATGGAAAAACAGTCGTCCAAAATGATTTAAATAGTGTTTCTGCTCATATCAACCAAGCTAATCAATTATCAACACCTAATCATTCTGTCTCTGAAAGTCAGGTGCAACATCCAGCTACATGGATGCAAGCAGAATCTTCATCATCAAACGAATACTCATTAACTCCAGAGCCATCTAAGAAGCAATTATCGACATCATCTCAAACTGCATGGTGGCAACCTATCTTGCAATGGATGATTCATGGCAATCCGATTTTACGAATTGCTGTCGCTGTATTGATGGTTGGCGTCGTATTATTATTACGTTTCGCAAGTGAGCATTGGCAGTTAAGTTTAGGTGTAAAGCTTAGTTTTATTGCCCTTACAGGTACTGTGATCACAATCGCAGGATACTGGTTGCAACGAAAAAATCAGCTATTTGCTGTTGCTTTGCAGGGCGTCGGTCTTGCTATTGTGTTCCTCACATTAATTTTCTCACATCACTTTGCAGTGATTGCGAGTTTGAAAACAGCCAGTTTATTCTTTGTAATTTTATTATCAGTTACTGTTTATCTAAGTTTAAAACAGCAAGCATTATATTTGGCCATGCTAGCGCTGACGATGGCTTATATTGCACCACTTGTCATACCTCAATCACATCCTGACGTGATTTTTCTATTTGGCTACTATTTTGTGATTAACCTTGCTGTCGCAGCCGTTAACTTTATTCAACCTTGGAAAATTCTGCATCAGATTGCCTTTTTCGCAACGCTCTTTATTGGCGGGGCTATGATTGGGCTTTATGGAGAGACTCAACAGTTCGATACCTTAGATGTAATTTTATGGTTGCATATTGGTTTGTTTGTTTGGCTAAGTATTCGTTATAGCCAATTGATGCTGCGGGTATGGGATGGCGATTTATCAACAGAGAGTAAAGCGAATCAAAAGGAACAGCGATTACAGCCAATTCTAGATGTAGGTTTGATTTTTAGTGTTCCTGTATTGGGTTTCTCTCTACACGCTTATCTGATGCATAACTCTACTCAAGCATTGACTTGGGGTGCAGTTGCACTTGCGATTATTTATGGCGCTTTAAATATTTGGATTAAACAAAGGCATCCGCAGCTTTCTATTTTGGCTAAAAGCTTCTTTATTCTTGCCGTGGTATTTACGGCTTTGATATTTCCATTGGCAAAAGGGGCACATTGGACATCAACAGGTTGGGTCATTCAAGGAACAGCATTGATCGTTTGGGGAGTGACCGAGCGTTATCGTCTTAGTCGATATATCGGAGTTGCCTTAGTGCTATTGAGTTCTGTGGCACTTATTTTCCAAGTTTGGTCAAATGATGACTTCCCAATTTTGAGTACAGTGATTTTTGCACTTGCGCAATTCATATCAGCTTTCTATTTATTGCACTATCAAGAGGTTGAAAAATATTTTAGTGCGCGGATGCTAAGCGGGATTTTTTTAGCACTTGGCATGTATGCAGGATCAATTGCTGCGATAGAGTTTATGCATTGGCAAAATCAAGGCATGAATCCTTATTTGGCAATCGCAGCCGTTTTGTTGCTGTTATTTGGTTTTATGGTTCAGCTTAAGTCCAAAATCGAATGGGTTAATGTACAACTTATCTTGATCAGTGGATTACTTTTCTTAAGTTATGGCGTAAGTTTTGCGGAGAATGTTTACTCCACAGGTGATTGGTTTACACCTCTAAGCCAATTTAGCGCCCTGACGACTACACTTGCGCTGACTATTTTGCTCATCAAGATGAAATCTTTCTCTTCATCGCTATATTCTTTGATCTGGTCTGCTTTGCTTTGGTTAAGTTTAGCGGGTATTGGTATTACACTTTTTCCCAATATTGCTGTTATTGCATTGGCTGTTTTTCCTGCGATATACGCTGGCTGGTTATTTTTATCAAAAAACCTGCTTTTATTGGATCAAAAACCAGTGTGGGGGCTAACCTTATTTTGGTTACTTTTAATTTGTTTAGATTCATATTCTGCAACTCAGTTTTATGTGCTTCCTTTATTTAACTTAACTGATTTTCTCTCTTTACTAATGTTTATTGGTTTGATCTGGGTGATTTATCATCATCATTTTGACGATGAGCATTCGGTAGAATGGGGATTCAAAGTCTCAACGATTTTAGTCGGTTTACTTGTATTAAGTAGCATTGTTGTACGCGCTATGCATCATTATGTTGGAACACCGTTATGGGGGATAGAAATCTGGCAGAATGGCAATGTACAACTAAGTCTGACCTTATTATGGGTGATTTTAGCTTTTATCCTTATGACCTTTTCAAGCCGTCGGCATATCCGACAAATTTGGTTTGTTGGGGCTGCGTTGTTGGGGATCGTTGTGTTTAAGTTATTGTTATTAGATTTATCGCAAAGTGGTACTTTGACACGTGTTATTTCGTTTATTGGTTCAGGTGCAGTCATGCTTCTAATTGCATATCTTGCACCTTTACCACCTGCCCAAGAACAGTCTAAAGAATCTTCATCTATCTAACTTTATCTTCTTTTTTGAGCTCTTTTTGATGGGCATATTGATCGACCTCATCATCCTCTAAAGGGATGGGGCGATCAATTAAACCCATTTTAGGTACAGGGATTTCAATTTCATTTTCAAGGAAACCATTACGAACCCTTTCTTGCATTTCATCTCGGACTTTTAATGCATTTTCCTGACGACACCATACCGCAAACAACAGCTCAATTGAGGATTCACGAAATGCAGTTACTGTTACGGTTGGTTTAGGATCATCCATAACCAGTGGATATTTAGATGCAACATCCAATAGTACCTGTCTTACTTTAATAATGTCTTCGTGAAAATTAATCGCTAAGGTAATCGGAATACGCCGTATCGGGTATTTGGATAAATTCATGACAGGGGTGCGAATGAGCTGCTCATTTGGAAGCCGAATATAAACATTGTCGAGCGTCAGAAGTTTGACCGATAAAAGATCGATAGAGATCACTTCACCTTCAATGGTTTGTCCTCGAATCAACGTAATCTGTATTGTATCGCCGACTTCAAAAGAACCTTCACCGATTAAGAATAGCCCGCTGATTAAGTTTGTCGCTGAGGTTTGAGAAGCGAAACCTAGAGCAACAGTTAGTATCCCTGCTGCACCCAAGAATACACTGAGTTTAAATCCAGCTTCTCTTAAACTGGTCATGATGAAGAGTAGGAAAATAAAGTAAAAAATACCTCTTCGCCATAATAATCGTTGATGTGCGTTAAACCGACTACCAATGGTGCGGATAAAGGTATTAGAAACTAGACGTGCAATTACAAAGCCGATTAAACATAAAATTAGGGCTACAGCAATTTCACTTAGTCTTTCAAAATTAATATTGGTAAATATGCTGGTGAAGCTAGATGCGACATCTTTTGGAATATTGGTATCAGCCATAGCAACTCCTTAAAAGAATGAATCAAACATATTAAATAAGTTGCTTCCAGGCGCACGTGGAGGATGTACGTAAATGACTTCACCTGCCTGAGTTGGTGTTTTGTTTTCAATACGAATACGTGCAGGATGTTCTGAACCCTCATAATACACCTTGATTTGAGACGTCCAGAGACGACCTGTGCCTTCACTATAAAATAAAGGAAGGGCAGGAACAGGGACATTCATACGATCAAATCGCAGTTGATGCTGACTTGTATTATGAAACTCGATAGGTGTAACAGCTCTAAAGGCACGTGGCTTTAATAGATTTAGGTCAGTTCGTCCATCTACAGATGTTGCATAACAAATTTCACCATGCTGAGGATCTTTACCAAACCATGTGTCTTTCGGCTGAATCACAGGAATATCAAACAAAGGTTCACTTAAACCATCTACTAAGCCTGCAATCCATAACGGAGTACTGATATAAAGCGTTCCGCGTTGACCAGCAGGAATATAAATCGGATCAACAGGTTTAATAACAACAGAGCGATCTGCCAAACGTGGCATTAAATGAAATGAGCTATTGGTTTTATGAAACATATAGCGTTCAATTTTTGCAGGTTGTGGCATTGCAAATTCTGTATCAGATAAAACATGCCATTGTTGCTCGTAATCATGCTGACATTGTGGTCGATGATATTCTAAACGCCATTCTTTGATGCCTCTCGTTAAGCGAAAGAGCAGTGAACCAAATTGCCAAGCTTTGGCTTGTTGAATTTCAAATTGTTGTTCACCCCACCATCTCAATGTGTCAGAGTGAGGTGCTTTATATGGATTATTTTGAGACAAGGTGCAAAATTCCTTTGTGAGTATGCTAAACAGACTTCACGCTGTAATCTCCTTAGAGTACACTCAACTCTTCCTTTCATCATTATAAATTGTGATGCAAATACTTAAACAAATACAAATTCCATATAGTTTCGCCAAAAGGCATGGCGTTTTATTGCGCTATGAAGGCGATCAAGTTTTTATTGTACGACGCAAGGATACAGCGCGAATTGCATTACAAGAAGCACGTCGAATTTTGGGGAAAGCTGCGCATGATCAATTGTGTACAGATCAAGAGTTTCATGCACTACTCAGTTCCAGTTATGCAGGTGATACAGGCGAATCTCAGCAAGTTGCCGCTGGTTTAGAGGATCATCCTGATTTATTAAGTTTGGCTGATCAGGTGCCTGAAGCTGAAGATTTGATGGATCAAGAAGATGATGCACCTATTGTTCGTCTGATTAATGCGTTGTTATCCGAAGCGATTCGTGTCGGTGCATCTGATATTCATATTGAAGCATTTGAAAAAAAGTTGTCTGTTCGTTTACGTGTAGATGGACAATTACGAGAAATTGTCCAACCACGCCGTGAATTAGCTCCTTTGCTAGTCTCTCGTATTAAAGTCATGGCAAAGTTGGACATTGCTGAAAAACGTATTCCACAAGATGGTCGTATTTCTTTGCGTTTAGCTGGACGTGAGGTCGATGTTCGTGTTTCTACTTTGCCATCATCTCATGGCGAGCGTGTGGTGATGCGTTTACTTGATAAGCAGGCGGGTCGTTTAAATATGACACATCTTGGCTTGATGCAAAATGATTATGAACGTTTAACTCAATTGGTTCATCGTCCACATGGCATCATTTTGGTCACTGGTCCAACGGGTTCAGGTAAAACGACAACCTTATATGCAGCCTTGTCTGACTTGAATGATAATACGCGCAATATTTTGACGGCCGAAGATCCAATTGAATACCAACTAGAAGGGATTGGGCAGACACAGGTCAATACGAAAGTTGATATGACATTTGCTCGTGCGCTTAAGGCTATGCTGCGTCAAGATCCTGATGTTGTTATGGTGGGTGAGATTCGCGATCTTGAAACGGCAGAAATTGCGGTACAAGCTTCACTAACAGGTCACCTCGTTTTATCTACGTTACATACCAATACTGCAATTGGTGCGGTAACTCGTTTAAAAGATATGGGGATTGAACCATTCTTGCTTTCAAGTTCATTGATTGGTGTAATTGCACAGCGTTTAGTTCGAACATTATGTCCACATTGCGTAACTTGGCGAAAAGCAGATGATTTTGAACGACAGGTATTTCAGCATCTCAAGGTAGATGAACACATGGAATTACCAGAACCACATGGTTGCGAGAAATGTTCACATGTTGGTTTTAGTGGGCGAACAGCGATTTATGAAATTGTACCAGTCGATGAGTCGATGCGTCGATTAATTCATGGTAATGCAGCCGAATATGAGTTGGAAAATCATGCTCGCCGTCATGCCGCATCGATTCGTGATGATGGCTTATTAAAAGTCTTGGCTGGTAAAACCACTTTAGAAGAAGTGCTACGTGTTACAAACGAAGCAGCTGAAGAATAATTTTCTATTCTTAATGAAAAACAGCATGATCAATCATGCTGTTTTTTTATTTTATATATCAATTTGTTACTATATTGAAATTCACATCAATATTGTTGCGTGTTGCATTTGAATACGGACATACGATGTGCGCTGCCGCTACAAGCTCTTCAGCCTCGGTTTGATCCATACCGATTAAATAGATATTCAAAGTCACTTCAATACCGAAGCCATTTGGAATCGGGCCAATACCAACTTCACCCTCAATATAAGGATCTGGAGTAATCTTTAATTTATCTCGGTTTGCTACAAACTTCATGGCACCTAAAAAACATGCTGAATAGCCTGCTGCAAAAAGTTGTTCTGGATTGGTCACTTCACCACCTGCACCGCCCATTTCTTTAGGTACGCCTAATTTAACATCTAAAACACCATCAGAAGATGTCGCACGACCATCACGACCACCTGTTGCTTTAGCTTTTGCTCGATAAACTACTTTTTCTAATGACATATTGAATAATCCTAGCTGACACAGTTTGGTATTATTCAATCCTGCATAAATGGATGATGAAAGCAAAGGAGAAAACGGTAAATTTAATGACGGCTTTGGTAAAGAAGTAAAAGACAAAATATAAAATTGAAAAGAGTATCTACCCATCAAATAGATGCAGCAAATCTACCAAAGCTCGATGATTTTTTTCATCAATTTTGCTCTAAAACGTGCGGTTGGATTATTTATATCATTTTGAGATTGTTGTTCATAAAAACTATGCCAAGCTTTAATCATATCTTGAGTAACACCTTTCTGTTTGATGATCACCACATCTTCACGCTGGATGTTATCTAGTCTTTGTCGAGCACCTTCAGCACCAGTCCCCCAACCAATAATCCAAAGACCAAAACTATTAAATGATAAATTTGATGGTGTAGGTAAGTGCTGCATATCATTTGTTACTTCAACAGCATTAGCATAACTTGGTACCACATTAATGAATGTAGTTGCCCCTATAATCAACAAAATAGAAAGAAGTCTAAACATGGATACAGCTTAATTGGTGTTAAGAGGGAATTTTACAATAATCAAATAGCATAAATATTATGGTTTGTTTGACTATCCTAAATTATGTTTATTAAATCATGAACCTAGGTATGAAGGGGAGATAAAGCGTGACCAAAAATTTCAAAAACTAAAATTTTAATAATTAAAGTGAGACTTAGTAGGCAATTATTTTTCGATGTTGCATAAGTGGCATAGATAAGCGAATATTTTCTTGTTCAGCTTGATCGAAATCAGCGCTAATTAAACCATGTCCTTCGTAGTCGATTATTTGTAAAAGTTGTCCACGACTATTGGTTATACCCGAATGACCCCATGTTTGACGTTTTTCACCATGCCAACCCTGTTGTGCAGCACCTAATACAAAACATTGACTGTCCATAGCTCGTGCTTGTAGTAACAATTGCCAGTGCATTTGACCTGTTGTGTAAGTAAAAGCAGCAGGAGCAGATAAAATGTTTGCACCTTGTTGGCGTAAGGTTAGTGCGAGTTCTGGAAAGCGAAGATCATAACAAACCATTAATCCAATATGACCAAATGGAGTTTTTGCAACAACGACTTGATCACCTGGTTCAAAGAATTTTGATTCTTGATATCCACCAACAGCATCACCCACTTGAACATCAAACAAATGGATTTTGTCATAACGAGCCTCAGTACCTTCAGGACTAATACATAAGCTTACGGTTCTGACGCGTCCATCAGTAATGACTGATCCATCTGGGCGAAAAGGGCACGGTAAAGTGCCAGCGATAATCCATATTTGATATCGGTGTGATAATTGTTCTAAACGTTGCTGAATGGTTTCAAATTGATTTGCAGTCTCACGTTGTTTTCCTGCAGCAAAACAAACAAAGTTTTCAGGAAAAACGATTAATTCGCCACCCTGAGCCTTACTTTGTTGAATTAATGACTCGATGACAAGGAAATTAGATTCAATGTCATCTTGTGAATTCATTTGAGCAACAGAAAGTAAGGTCATAAGTGTGCAGACTTAGTTATCAATTAAGCATTTTGTTGGTGTGTATCAAGATTTAGACAATCTTGCTCTTTTTGCAATTGCTTCACCAATGGTTCAAACATATTTTGATTGTTTTCGTTCAAACGCATTAATGTTTTGTGTGCTTCTAATACTGTGTTGAGCATGGCGCTGTGAGTAACATGTTCTTCAGTTAGCTCAAGCGTGCAAACATTAGGATCACCACAGTAATTTAAAATCACAAAGACCTGACCCAAGCCCATGCTATTGGCTAGGGTGGTAATATCTGGATTAGTTGACAGCATCACTGCTTGTATATGATGAACTTGTTTGAGTTTTAAGCCCAACTTTGCAAGTACACCTAAGACAGTACTATCAATGAACGTTGTTTCAGTTAAATCAACGATTGCACCAACAACATTTTGCTGCTGTTCAATTTTGTTGAGTAATTTGTCTAGACTTATACAAGAATGTGCACGCACTTCGCCAATAAGCTTGAAAATATGCGTTCCGTTCAAACTTGCATATTCAACATGACCTGTTGACATATAAATGCCATTTTCAGAGAAAGGATATAAAATTATCCCATAGTGATATGGTAGACACAAGTGGTTGCATAGTTCTTTGTTTTTAAGCTTTTGATAATTAAACTAATTCATTCGGCATATGCTGAGTATAGCGATGTCATCTGCAACGTGTTCAGGAGCTTGGAATGAATTATTCTGAAGATGATCAACTAATTGGTTGAACTGATCATTCAAACCACCATCGAAGGGTTCAAGAGCACCATCTGAACATAAAATAAAACGTGCATCAGGATTTAATTTACAAATGTGTTCTTCAACATCTAAATCCTCAGTGAGTCCCAAAGGGAAACTACTGGTTGTAAGAATTTGAGGTGCTTGATTAGGTTCAAAGATAATTGGAGGTGGATAGTGCCCTGCACTAGACCATGTAATTTCATGAGTTTGTAGATTTAGAATACCTGCCACCATGGTGATATGTTTTTCAATATTCTCTTGAACTAACATTGCATTCAGTTTTTGAATGAGCTGGCGAGGTGTCTTGGAACGACCATGGAAAGCTGCCATCCATGAGGTTAGTAAACTACTTGTAACACCATGACCTGAAACATCAGCTAAATAAAACAGCACTTCATATTCATTGAGTTTCCAATAATCATACCAATCACCTGATAAATAAGCCGAAGGTTGAAAAAAAGACTCAACCTCATAATTGGGTAGACTTATTGGGTTCGGTAGTAAACGTTTCTGTAATGCTGCTGCTGAAGGAAGATCACGGCTATCTTGATTTCGTTTGTATTGCGCATCAATTTTGAATAAAGCATGTATTGGGTTTTTGGGTAAATTGTTCCAAATCCAACCGGCTAAAGCACCCATTTCCCAAGCTTGGGCTAATGCAGCACCTTCATCTTCAAATGCTAATACGATCGTTGGGAGCTTCCATTGATATTTCAAAAAGTCCTGTACATCGGCAATTGCAATAATTGTTTGATCATATAAGTCTAAATCATCAGCTTGAATGATCTGTAGACTGGGTAGCTCATTCAGAGCTTGATCTAAACAAGGTATTGAGCGCGATGGTTGAATGAAATACATAGATGAATAGCCGATCCTTTGTATGATCATTTTTTAATTCATCATAGATGAAATATGATGGAAAACATAGTATTACTCACATTTAAAATAGAGAGTAATACTTATGTCTATAAATAT
Source organism: Acinetobacter sp. P1(2025) (assembly GCF_051390655.1). Classification (NCBI taxonomy): domain Bacteria; kingdom Pseudomonadati; phylum Pseudomonadota; class Gammaproteobacteria; order Moraxellales; family Moraxellaceae; genus Acinetobacter; species Acinetobacter sp. P1(2025). The sequence goes on along the minus strand of NZ_JBPKBJ010000005.1, from coordinate 1,532 downwards.
AAAAATGCGAATTTACTGATTATCCGAAGATTCTTCAGTATCTTCAGTATCTTCAGTATCTTCAACAAATGATACATCTGCAGAGTCACCATGTTTTTCAGCAATTTGGAAAGCCTTTCTTTGCAGATAGAAATCTCGAATCATTGCATATTTATCGCCTTTTAAGCTTTCTTCAATATCTAAAACTTGAGCACGAGCATCTATAGCTTGTAACACATTTGTAGACCAATAAATTCCTTGTTGGTCGTCGAGCATATATTTTTGTGGGCGACCATAACGATCGATAGCTAAGCCAAACCCATCACGAAAAGTACTAGGTCCGAAAAAAGGAAGCATTACATAAGGACCAGACGGGACGCCGTAATAGCCTAAAGTCACACCAAAGCTTTCCTCTTCGGTTGGTAATCCTAAACGACGTGCTGGGTCAGCAAAACCTAAGGTTGTTAAAGTATTTAAAGTAAAGCGTCCTAATGTTTTTGCTGCGCGAGATGGACGCCCTTGTATAAGTTGGTTGACGGCATTCCAGGGCTCACCGAGATTTTTGCGAAATTGACGGTAAGGACTTCGTACAGGTTCTGGTACTTTTTCAACATATTGGATAGCTACTGGCTTAAGTACATATCGGTCTAATGTATCGTTGAAGGCAAAGATTTGGCGATTTAATGGTTGTAGAGGATCTTTAACCGCATCAGGTTGCGCTGCATTAGCATTTACCTTCAAATCATCCTTGGTTATTTTTTTTAAATCTTTAATTGCTTGCAGAGTTGATGTTTTTTGTTGTGTATTTAATTGGTTTTCAATTGATTCAGTTACGACTGGGGATTGCTCAGATACATCTTGAGCTATTGCTGTATTAAATGCTCCAGCAGTTAACAACCCAAGCAAGAAAAAATTTGAGTAATGCATATAAGTCCTTGATCGCAGTTAGAGCGAAATTACAGTCATTAAAATGAATGCGCTAATTAAACGCAAAACATAGATAAAGTAAGTACAATTTATTTGTTCTACTATTATTAAAGCAAATTCGATCGAAAAATATAAGAAATATTGTGAATTTGGTTTAAAAATGTTCACTCGAAATAAAATCCTATTGAAGGGTGTTGCATTGGTGTGAGAATGCTGTAGAATGCACATCCATCGGCGGTGATGCGGATAAAAACTTGTTGAGAAACAAGGATTTGGCTGAATTGGTTGGATTCTTGAGTTGGTTGATAAGTTTTAAAAATATCTAAATTACCTGTTGACTTTAAAGAAATTTAGAGTAATATAGCCGACCTAGCTTGATGATGACGAATCATCGAGAAGATCATTAAGAGAATAGAAGAACAACTTGTGTGGATTTTTACTGGTTGATCGATCGAATATATTTTCATTGATTGAATGGTAGAAATTTCTCGAAGTTTATTTGAGCGAATTTTTAGTCAGAAAATTGATGAGCCAGAATTAGCACCTTGTCTTAACTAAGGTGCAAAATGATTTTAACTGAAGAGTTTGATCATGGCTCAGATTGAACGCTGGCGGCAGGCTTAACA